>JBIIJA010000047.1:0-9683 GCA_044234195.1 Cyanobium sp.
CCCGGGCCAGCTCGGTGCACACATCCGCCGGGGGCGGCGCCGCCAGGGGGCCGCCCCCGCTGGGGGGCGGTGTGGCGTCATAAAAACAACTGCGGGCGCCGGTGTGGCAGGCCACCTCCCCGGCTTGCTCCACCGAGAGCAGGAGCACATCGGCGTCGCAGTCGTAGCGCAGGCCCCGCAACCGCTGGAGGTGGCCGCTGGTGGCGCCCTTGTGCCACAGCTCCTGCCGCGAGCGGCTCCAGTAGTGCACTTGGCCGCTCACTAGGGTGAGACGCAACGCTTCGGCGTTCATCCAGGCCAGCATCAACACCGCTCCGTCGAGCCAGTCTTGGGCGATGGCCGGGATCAGGCCCGCCCCATCCCAGCGCAACACCGCCGCCAGAGCCTCCGCTTGCTGGGCGGCTTCCCCCAAGGCCCCCGAAGCCGTGCCACCCCCAGGGGGCGGCGGAGAGTGGAAAGATGGGGGGGAGGCCACGACGGGCGCGTTTCCGGCTGCAGCGATCCTCCCCCATGCTCCTCCCCCCGGCCCACACCTGCAGCAAGACCTTCTCCGGCTTCCCCTGCACCCACCGCCAGTGGCGTCATGGCGGCCACTGCCGCTTCGTGCATGGCTACAGCCGCAGCTTCACCTTCTGGTTCGCCGCTCACCAGCTTGATGCTTGCGGCTTCGTGGTGGATTTCTCCAGCCTCCAGCCCCTGCGCCAGCGCCTGGCGGAGCATTTCGATCACACCTTTCTCGCCAGCGCTGACGACCCCCTCCTGCCCCAGTGGCAGGAGCTCCACGCCCTGGGGGGGCTGGATCTGCGGGTGATGGACAACGTGGGCATGGAGGCCACCGCCCAGCTGGTGTGGGGCTGGGCCAATGAATGGCTCCAGGTCCGCGAGGGCGGCCGGGCCTGTTGCTTTCGCGTGGAGGCGCGGGAAAACGAGGCCAATGCGGGCACCTACACCGCCACCCCGGAGTGGTTCGCCGCCTCAGGCGGCGTGCCGGAGGTGTGGGAGGCCCCATGAGCGGCGCCTTGGTGGCCCAGCGGCTGGCCACGGTCTGGGCCCTGTTTCAGGGGTTGCTGATTGAGGCCCTGCCCTTTTTGCTGCTCGGGGTGGTGATCGCCACGGCGGCCCGCTGGCTGGCGCCGGGGGGGCGTTGGCTGCGCCAGCTGCCGGGCCATCCCCTGGTGGGTCCCCTTACGGGCGCTGGCCTGGGCCTGGCCCTGCCCGCCTGCGAGTGCGGCAATGTGCCCGTGGCCCGGCGGCTCCTCGCGGCTGGAGCCCCCTTGGGCACCGCCTTGGGGTTCCTTTTTGCCGCGCCGGTGCTCAACCCCATCGTGTTGGCCAGCACCTGGGCCGCCTTCCCCGATCGCCCCTGGCTGCTCCTGCTGCGGCCCCTGGGCGCGGTGGTGGTGGCGGTGGGATTGGCCTGGCTGCTCGGGATGGTGGGGGAGGGCCAACTGCTCACGGGGGATCTGCTGGAGGAGCGGCGTCTCAGTCGGCCCCTGGAAGAGCTGAGCTTGCTGGAGCGCCGCAGCGGGCTGCTGGGCGGCCAGCCGGCCCCTTCCCCCCTTCCCCCTGCCCCGCCCGCGCGCCCCACGGCGGCGGAGCTGCTGCGCCATGGCAGCGGCGAATTCCTCTCCCTGGCCCTGGTGTTGGTGGCAGGCTGCGCCATTGCCGCCCTGGTGCAAACCCTGCTGCCCCGCCAGTGGTTTCTCGCCCTGGGCGGTCGGCCCACTCTCTCCATCCTGGCCCTGATGCTCTTTGCCCTGGTGGTGTCGGTGTGCTCCAGCGTGGATGCCTTTTTGGCGTTGGGCTTTGCCGCCCAGATCACCCCTGGCGCCCTGCTGGCCTTCCTGCTGCTCGGCCCGGTGATCGATCTCAAGCTTTTTGGCCTGCTGGGCCAGCTCTTCAGCCCCAGAGCCCTGCTGCTCACCCTGGCGGGCAGCAGCCTGCTGGTGTTGCTGATCGGCCAGCTGGTGAACCTCTGGCGCCTCTGATGGCCCTGCCTGCCATGACCTCCCCTTCCCCGCCTGCTGTCTCCCCGCCGCCCCCGGCCGCCCCCCCCCCGCCGCCCCTGCCGCCCTTGCAGCGGGCAGCCCTCTGGCGGGGCACGGCCCTGGGGCTGTGGGCCGTTCTGCTGCTCCGCTCGGCGGTGGATGGGCGGTTGGATCTTTTGCTGCGGGCGGCCTTTCATCCCCTGGTGGCCTTGGCGGGGATGGGCTTGGCGGCCCTGGCCCTGGCCCAGCTGGGCCAGGGCCGCATCCACTCCCCTGGCGCCCGGGAGCGGGTGCGGCCCACCGAGCGCGCCGTGGTGTTGGCCACCACCCTGCTCACGGCGGCGGTGATGCTCTGGCCCCCTGCCCCCTCGTTCGCCGATCTGGCTAGCCAGCGCCCCCGCGACCAAACCGCCCAGGAGGAGCTGGCGTTTGTGCTGCCCCCCTCCCAGCGCAGCCTCACCGACTGGGTGCGGCTGCTGCGAGCCCAGCCCGATCCCCAGCTCTTCGCTGGCGACCCCGTGCGCATCAGCGGCTTTGTCTGGCCCGTGCCCGGGGAGCCGCCCCAGCTGGCCCGCCTGCTGGTGCGTTGCTGCCTGGCCGATGCGGCGCCCGTGGGCCTGCCCGTGCGCTGGGCGGCCCTGGGCCCAGCTCCCCCCGCCGACCAATGGCTGGCCGTGGAGGGTGTGATGGCGGTGGAAGCCGGCCCCCCGCCCACCGGTGGCGAGCGACTGGTGGTGGTGCCCCAGCGGATTCGACCCATCCCGCGCCCGGCGCGGCCCCTGGAGCCATGAGTCGCCCCGGGCTTGGCCGCCCCCTTTGGGCCCTGGGGGGACTGCTGCTGTTGGCCTTGGGGCTGCAGCAGGCCCTGCGGCGCCAGCCGCCCAGGCTCCAGCAGCTCAGCCAGGCGCCGGCCAGTTCGGGGCCGGCGGCCCTGCGGCTGCGCTTCAGCCGCCCGATGGATCCCGCCAGCCTGGCCGCCAGCCGGCTGGAACCGCCCCTGGTCCACCGCTGGCTGGGCGATGGCGACTCCTTTTTGCTCACCCTCGCTCCCGGCCAGCGGCTGGAGGGCCCCCTCCGCCTGTCCCTTGTGGGCCGCGACCTGGCCGGGGTGCCCTTGCCTCCTCGCCGCTGGCTCTGGGATCCCCGCCCCCGCCTCCTGGCCGTGGTGCCCGGCCTGGTGGGGGATCAACTGCAGCTGCGCGACCACGATGGCCAATGGCGGCCCCTGCTGCCCCAGGCGTGGCCGCAGATCGTGGCCGTCGAGGCCCTGGGCGACGGCAGCGCCCTGGCCCTGGTGAGCCGGGAGGGCGACGGCCTGCAAAAGGTGTGGCGGGTGCCGTTGCGGCAGCGCAATCTCGCCCCGGAGTCGCAAGGGCTGGCGCCGGTGCGCGCCAGCGCCCCCAGGGCCCTGGAGCCGGTGCCCCTGCTCTTTGCCCACATCAGTGGCAACCGCCGCGGGGAGCTGCTGGTGCAGGCCGGCGGGATGGGCGGTGAGGTGGTGACCACCCAGCTCTGGCCCCCCTCAGGCGCCCCCCGCTCTCTTGCTCTGGAGGCCATCGGCACGGCCAGCTTGTTGCCCGAGGGCGGGGCGGTGGTGGTGCCCCGCAACGAGGGCCTCACTCTTGAGGATTTGCCCCCCCGGCCTCCCCGGCGGCAGATCCTGCCCGGCAGCCGCGACCTGCTCGCCTTCTGCCCCCGTTCTGGCCGGGCTCTGCTGCGGCGCCATTGGCCCGACTACCGGCGGTCGCTGGAATGGCTCGAGCCGGGCCAGCCTCCCCTGGAGCTGTGGCGCGGTTCAGAGGCGTTGCTAGCCGCTACCTGCCAAGGGGGGGGCGAACGGATCTGGGCGGCTCTGCTCAGCGGCGAGCGTCAGCCTGAGCTGAGCTTGCTGGCCATCGATCGCCAGCGCCAGAAGCTCCGGCTCCGTCTTCGGCGGCTTGAGGGCTGGGAATTGGAGCCCGGCACCCTGCTGCACGATGACCCCACCACCGGCCAACTGGTGGCGGCCCTGCGGCCCCTCCCCCCTCCAGAGCAGGAGGGGAGGCGTCCCCCTCCGGCCCGGGCCATGCGTTTGCCCACCGGGGAGCAGACCGGCGATCCCGTGCCCTTGGGCCCCCCTGTGCGGCAGGTGCTCTGGCTCCCCGCCGGAGCACCCGTTCCCCCCGGTGCGCCTGCCTCACAATGAACACTGGCTCCACTCCAGCTCCGCCCCAGCTCCACTCCAGCCCCATGCCTCCCCCCACCCTGTCCAGCACCGACTTGCCGGCCCGTCAGGAGCACCTGTTGGCGGTGCTCCGGGAGGCGGACGATGAGCTCTCGGGCCAGGATCTCCATGCCCGTTTGCGGACGGGGGAGGGGGCGATGGGGTTGGCCACCGTCTATCGCCATCTGCGGCAGCTGCAACAGCGGGGCCTGGTGCGCTGCCGCCACCTGCCGAGTGGGGAGGCCCTCTTCGCTCCCACGGAGCGGGATGAGCACCACCTCACCTGCGTCGATTGCGGTCGAACCCTACGCTTGCCCCATTGCCCCGTCCACGGGCTGGAACTTCCCAAGGCCCACCTGGAGGGCTTCCTGCCCCTGTTTCACACCCTGGAATTCTTCGGGCTCTGCGCCAGCTGTCAGCGGAGCCAGGGGACCCAAACCCCAGGGGGTTGAGCCTGCTATTCGCCCTAACCTCACACCAGCGCGGCGCATCCGATGACCACCACCAATCCCATCCCCGCCCCGTTGAGCGCAACAGATCCCACACCGCTGGCCGGCCCGGGGTCGTCCCCCCTGCCCGTGACCATCCTTTCGGGCTTCCTCGGCGCCGGCAAGACCACCCTGCTCAACCACATCCTCACCAATCAGCAGGGGCTGCGCACCGCCGTGTTGGTGAATGAATTCGGCGAGATCGGCATCGACAACGACCTGGTGGTGAGCACCGGCGACGAGATGGTGGAGCTCAGCAACGGCTGCATCTGTTGCACCATCAACGGTGAACTCCTCGATGCGGTGTATCGGATCCTGGAGCGACCGGAGAGGGTGGATTACCTGGTGGTGGAAACCACTGGCCTGGCCGACCCCCTGCCGGTGGCCATGACCTTCCTAGGTAGTGATTTACGGGATCTCACTCGCCTGGATTCGATCATCACCCTGGTGGATGCGGAAAACTTCAGTGATGAACTGCTGCAGGGGGAGGTGGCCCGGGCCCAGATCGTCTACGGCGATTTGTTGTTGCTCAACAAGTGTGATCTGGTGGAGGAGGGGCGCCTGGAGGCCCTGGAACAGCAGCTGCGCTCCATCAAGAGCGATGCCCGCATCCTGCGATCGGTGAAAGGGGAGGTGCCCTTGCCTCTCCTCCTGAGTGTGGGCCTTTTTGAGAGCGACAAGGTGGCAGCCCAGCAGGAGGCGGCCAACGCCAAACCTCACGATCACGGGCACCATCACGATCATGGCCACGCCCATGGCCACGCCCATGGCCACGCCCATGGCCACGCCCATGACCACGCCCATGACCACGCCCACGCCCACGACCACAGTGCCTGCGACCACGACCATGGTGTCTGCACCCACGAGGGGCATGACCATGCCCATGATCACCACCCCGACCATCAGGCCATCGAGGGGTTCACTTCTCTCTCCTTTGCCAGTGATGGTCCCTTCTCCCTGAAAAGGTTTCAGAACTTCCTCGACAACCAGTTGCCGGAAGGGGTGTTCCGCGCCAAGGGCATCCTCTGGTTCAACGAAAGTGACCGCCGCCATGTGTTTCATCTGGCGGGCAAGCGCTTCTCAATTGACGACACCGATTGGAGCGGCCCCCGCAAGAACCAGTTGGTGTTGATCGGCCGGGAGCTGGATCACGAGCGGCTGAGGCGCCAGCTCCAGGCCTGTGTGGCTCGGGATGCGGGGAAGGGCTTCGGCTGAGCCGCTTGCAGCAATGGTTACGGCAAGCCCATGGATTGCCGCTATGGTTGAACAACTTGTATTGGTCTCATGCCTGAGTTGCTCCTCTCGGCCGGCATTCTGGCCATTTTGGGAGTTCTGCTCTGGCTGGGTCTGGATTCGGATGACGACAACGGTGATGGAGGGCTGATGGAACCAGCTCTGGTCCCGATTCCTGTCCGTCGTCGTTGAGATTCACCCCTCGTCCATCGACTCCCACAGAGCTTGTGCTCAGGTGATCCCGAGGCCATCGGTTCCTCTCCTCCGGCCATACTGCACCAGCCGTGATCTGCTCTTCCTGGCGGGTTCTTCCTCACGGCCCTAGTCCAGATGGCCCCTGTCGTCGTCAGCCTTCCCAAATTTTCCACCTCGCGCACCATCCCCGCCAGGTTTTTGCTTGCTGGGCTGGTGCTTCTGCTTGTCGTCTTTGCCCTGGCGCCGATCGTTGCCCTGGTGCTTCTTTCGGCAAGTGCCTCGACGCCCCACTTGGGATTGGATTTGGGGGCTGGGGGGTGGAGCGCTGTGGGGCACACGCTCCTGCTGGTGAGCGGCGTGGGACTGGTGGTGGCCCTGCTCGGCACGGCGAATGGCTGGCTCACGGCCTGTTGTGGCTTTCCTGGCCGTCGCTGGTTGCGGCTGGCCCAAGTGTTGCCCCTGGCCACTCCGGCCTACCTGCTGGCCGCCACCTGGATGGATCTCGGCAGCCGCCTGGGCCTGCCGATCCATGGGGTTGGTTGGGCCATCGCCAGCCTCAGCCTCAGCACCTACAGCTACGTGTTCTTGCTGGCTTCCGAGAGTTTCTCCGCCCTGGGCCGCCGCCCCCTGGAGGCTGCTCGCAGCCTGGGCGTTGGGCCCTGGGGAAGTTTTCAGCGGGTGGCCCTGCCCCTGGCCCTGCCCGCGATCGGGGCAGGGGTGGCCCTCAGCGGCATGGAGGTGGTGAATGAGTTGGGCGCTGTGGAATTGCTCGGTGTGCCGACCCTCTCCACGGCCATCCTTCAGCGCTGGCAGGTGGATGGGGAGCCCCAGGCCGCGGCCGGTCTGGCCCTGGTGACCCTGCTGATTGTGGCCGGCCTCTTGGCGGCGGAGCGCCACTTCCGGCGGCGTAGCCGCCGCTGGAGCCTGGGCAGTGCCTTGGATCGGGCCCCCGCCTACCGGTTGCGGCGCTGGCGGGCCCTGGCCGCCCAGGTCCTCGCCCTGCTGCCGCCCCTGCTCACCCTCGGCGTGCCTCTGCTCTGGCTCCTGTTGAGCTGGGATCAGATTCAGGTTCAGGAGCCGCTGGAATTGCTCGTCCTCACCAGCCGCAGCCTGGGGCTGGCCCTGGTGGCCGCCAGTGTCACCCTCCTGTTTGCCTTGGTGCTGGCGATCACCCGGCGCTGGTTGCCCTTTGGCCCCTGGCCACCCCTCACCTTTGTGGCCGGCATGGGCTACGCCGTGCCCGGGGCGGTGCTGGCCCTCGGCTTGATGCTCCTGGGCAGTGGAGCTGGACTAGCACCCGTGGCTCTCTTGCTCTGGGGCTACGGCGATCGCTTCCTGGCGGTGGCGAAACAGGGCCTGGATGCTTCCCTGGAGCGGCTGCCTCCGAGCCTGGATGAGGCTGCCATGTCGTTGGGGAGCAGCTGGTGGGCGGTGCTGCGGCGGGTGCACCTTCCCCTCTTGCGGGGGCCCCTGCTGGTGGGCGCCCTGCTGGTGTTTGTGGATGTGGTGAAGGAACTCCCCCTCACCTTTGCCCTGCGCCCCTTTGATTTCGACACCCTCGCGGTGCGCGTGTATCAGTACGCCAGCGATGAGCGGGTGGGAGCGGCCCTGCTGCCAGCCATGCTGATCCTCGCCCTTGGGCTGGTTTCAGCCCTGGCTCTGGTGCCGACCCTCCAGCTTGGCGCCCGGGACGAGCCCTAGGCCTTCATGGAGCAGGCGGGACAGAGGGCTCGCACATTCAGCACCCCCTCCAGCAGTTGGAATCCGTAGCGTTTGGATGCGGCCTCCGCTGCGGCCAACACCTCGGGGTTCTCAAATTCCTCGATCCGGCCGCAACGCACGCACACCAGGTGGTGGTGGTGGCGGTGGTCGTGCCCCGCCAACTCGAAGCGCCGACCCCCTTCGGCGACCTCCAGTTCCTTCAGCAGGCCCATGCCGCTCAGCAGCCGCAGGGTGCGATACACCGTCGCCAGCGACACTTGCTCCCCCCGGGCCCGCAGTTTCTGATGAGCCTCCTCGGCGCTGAGGTGGCTGCCCTCCTCCAGCCGCTCAAAGAGGCCGAGCATGCGCTCTCTCTGGGGGGTGAGCCTTTGGCCCCGATCGCGAAGGCAGGTGCGAAGGCCCCGGCTGACCTCTTTTATGCCATCCGGAGCGAGCTGGCTCATGCCGAAGGGATCTCCAGTAAGGGGGGAGGCGGGGAATCGGCGGGGCTCCTCAAGAAGAGCCCTCTGGGCACTGCAGTTGCTGAGAAACACAGTCTGACCTCTCTCCAATTTGAGGATGTGCGGGGGGCCGCCATGGCCAAGATGTCTGCCGACGCAGAATGATGCTTTCTTCCCCAGACCTCAGCTGAGGTGGGCCAGGTGCAGGCTTTGAGCGACCTGTAACGGTTGTGTGGCAGGGGATATGGACGCCGTCCTGCCGGATGAGGGCTGATGAGCTAGATGATGCGCCGGAGGCATGGCCATCAATCCATCGTCTCTAGTAAGACTTTCGGATACCTTTACCGCAAGGACAATCCCATGATTGCGGGATAAACTGTCCTGCATATGGGTCAGTTTGATCTCAACGCCGCTTTGGTTCTGGTACGCGTGGTGCAGGCGGGCAGCTTTCGCGCCGCCGGAGAAGCGCTCAGCATGCCCAAGACCACCGTGAGCCGCAAGGTCTCCGAACTGGAGGCCCAACTGGGGGTGCAGCTGCTGCAGCGCACCACCCGCCGCCTGTCACTCACCGATGCCGGCATGGCGTTCGTGGAGGAGGCAGAAGCCGCGATCGCCAAGCTGGAGGCCGCGCAGGAGGCGGTCACCGAGCTCCAGAGCGACCCTCGCGGCCGGCTCCGGGTCACCACCTCGGTGACGGTCGGCCAGCTGTTTCTCGCCCCGGTGCTGGCGGAGTTTCTGGAGGCTTTCACGGGGGTGGAGGTGCTGCTGCAGCTCAGCGACCGACAGGTGGACCTGGTGGCGGAGCGCTTCGATGTGGCGATTCGTGCCGCACACTTAGCTGATTCCAGCCTGATCGCCAGGCGACTTGGCTGCTCCTCTTACCGCGTCGTCGCCAGCCCCGCCTACCTGGAGCGTTACGGCAGCCCAGAGCGCCCCTCGGATCTGTCAGCCCATTCCTGTCTGCGCTTCACCCGCTCCGGGATGGAGGTGCGCTCCAGCTGGCCCTTTGGCAGCGGGGCACGCAGCAGCGAGGTGGCGGTCACCGGCCGGCTCGTGAGCGATGACTTCGTGGTGTTGCGCACGGCAGCGGAGCAGGGCCTGGGTATCGCCCGCCTGCCGGGCCTGCTGGTGCATGAGGCGATCCAGGCGGGACGGCTGGTCACGCTGATGGATGATCAGGCACCACCGCCCACTCCGCTGCATCTTCTTCACCTCGGTGGCGGACGACTGCCGGCACGCACACGAGCCTTCATCGACTTTGTGCAGCCGCGGTTGACCCAGGCTCTCGCCATCGCTGGTTCGGCGTAAGGCCACCTCCAAGCTCTGGTTCCGGCGGTCGTCACGGAGCAGCTTGATGTGCTGCGCGGCGCATCACTGGGCTTTTTGACCGGCAAACTTCTCGTCGAGAGCCACC
>JBIIJA010000062.1:0-8910 GCA_044234195.1 Cyanobium sp.
GCAGAGTCCCTTTGCTGTGGAGTTTGGCCTGGGAAACAGGTCACAACCTCCAAAAACGGCCCAGGCCAGAGCCCTCCTAGTTGCACATCGTTTCCTTGCCGGCTTGGTGCTCCATCGACGAAGGTCATGGCATCCCTCTCCTCGCCTTCGTCGAGCATTCCAATCTGAAGGGGAACCATCCGGATCCAAAGGCGGCCCACCTCCCCAAGGCGGCCCTTCAAGGAAGTGCCGCTGAGATTCAGTCCGGGTTCTCTTTGCTCACCTGGCCGTGGGGCATGGGTCCATTGGATCGCTTGTGCCGATTCAGGGGTCTCGACTGGCCTGCACCAAACCACCATCCTGTGGGGATGAATCACCTCCCGCCAAGGTGCTGTGTGTTGGCGCCAGACCTGCTCGTGCCGTTGCTGAGTTCTTCCCACGTTGGGATGTAACCAATAGAAGGCGCTTTGCCCAGCGGCTTCGATGAGATCTCCCAGCTGCTTGGCATCTCTGGGAATCCATGGCTCCATGTTCGAGGGCTGGCCCCATTCCCAGTGGCAACCAATCGGTCGGGTTCGGTAGGAGGCCATGAAGATGCGATGGTCAGGGCGACGCCAGCTGCGCCCGAAACCACCAAGTGCCATCACCAGAGCGTGCAGGTGGCTGAGGAGGTCGCTGAGACGCCTGCTAGCTTCTGGGGCTAGCGCTTCACTCCGTTGTCCAGGTGCGAGAGACCATGTGAGCTGGCCCGCGCAAACATAAACATCCTGCTCATTCTTCCCCTCTCCGAATCGGCCGATTTTTGGGGCAGAGCGATGGGCAAAATGTGTGGCCAAAAGGCCAACTGTGGGCTTCGATTTAGGGTTGAAACCTCCAAATAAGTCTCGGACGGCAGTTTGGGCGGAGTGCTCATCGACAATTCCGGCAAATAACCGCAGCGCCATGCCGCGAATCGCAGCTCGAAACATTGTGGGGCGGATTTCTGGGCTGCGATCCAGCAATTTGGAGGCCGGTCCCTGTCCTCTGAGATCCAGAGAGAGCAACACCCTTTTCTTCTGGGGAGCGGAGGCCCTTTTGGGCTGCCAAACAACTCCGTAGCCGGCAGCTGTTCGCCCCCCGAGGCCTAAGCGAAGCGAGTTGCTCAGGATGTTGGTAATCTCTTCCCAATCTTCAGCTTCGAGTGCCTTTTGGCTGCTGATTCCCACCTGGAGGCTGGGTCGTAGCAGGCTGATCACAGCGTTGGCACGATGCTCATGGCCATTTTCAAAGCCTAGTTGCCAGTTTTCTTGGGGGTGGGTCAGGTCCAGCAAGCCCATGGTCCAGCTGGTGTCTTTCGGCCAGGCGCCATGAAAACGCAAACATCCTGGCTTGGTGTCTTTCTTCCCATTCCCATCGCCACACCACTTCCGCGCCTGTGCTTGTGAGCAGGCGCGTTTGAACAGTCCCTTAATGCTACTGCCAGGGATGAACGGCCACCCTCCTGCTCCGATCACGGGACAGATCAGATCTTGATCTAAGCCGCCATTAGTGAGAAGGCGCCAGTCGATCTGAATCTCAATGATTGTCGACAGCCCTTCTGCATGAAAAGGATTGCTTGTGCAATAGGGCGCTGCTTGAGGACGAGACCATGCCCCCTGAGACTTCACAGATTCGCCGGTCCACTCCAGCACAAAACGTTGGCTGTCCTGGATGCCGTTGGGGGGATCTCGAACGATCCGCTGCAGCTGGGATCGTTGTTCACACTGGGCACGAAAAGCCTGTGGCACATGATCCGAGGCATGGATATCCTCTATGGGATCCTGATCAAGCCATTCCATGCTTTCCGCATAGTGCTTTTCATAGGTCTCAATCAGGCTTTGGATGGGTTCACTCTTTTGCGGGATGGCTTCTTTGGAATGAGGCTCCTGAAGGCCACCCAGTGATGCCACGTGGTTTTGGGCACGGTTGCGGCTGGCTGAGGGCCCGCCAACACCTCTTTTCTTGGAAGACTTACCCATTGTCTTGATCCCCTTTTGGGAGTTTCAGTCTTTGGGTCCACCAGACAATCGAATCGCACAGGCTGGTGAGGACAGCGAGCGCTGCTTGCCGATCCTGTGGGTTGAGATTCCAGATTCGGTCTGTCACCTTTTTGATGTCAATCTCGCTGTCTGATTGGCAGAGCATCTCCCCGGGAAGCTTGATTCCTGCACTGGCCATGATGCCAACAAAAGCACGCCAGACATCAGCAACAAACTTTGCTTTCTCCGGTTCTTTTTTCTTTAAGCGAAGATGCTCACCCCAGAATCGCTCTAGCCCAAAGGCGCAATTTGCTCGCATTTTGTAAGCCTGACCGAGGGTGTCTGTGTCTTTTGATCTTTCCCTTGCTTTGAGCACAATCTCCTGCGCATGGTGATCTAGATCAAACGGGTGCCAGCCCATCAGCGTGCCTCCTGTGGTGCTTGTTGGTTTGCAGAAATGGGAGTATGAAGAGTGACGAAACAGCGGCCAAAGCCCACGCTCTCCAGTCCGCCAAAATAGAGTTCACCTCCCTTGCTCTCCAGGGGCTGCCAGGAATGGGTGTCCTGGGGCTTGATCGCAATTGGAAACACCAATACACAGCCTTCTGGTAAAGCCTCTACGTTGAAGAACTCGACGACTCTCTTTTCATTGTCCTCCAGTTTTACGCGGCTCTGGCGGTAGAGCGCCATGTCGTGGATCAGCCCCATATCGGCATCATCGACCACCAACAGGCGATCGGTGGGAAGATCATTCAGAAGCGTGCTGGGGGCCCAGGGCGAAAGATTGACAGGGTGTTTGATTGTGATGAAGCCCAAGTTGAAAAAGAGCTTTTTGGGCAGTTGCTGGCTACCGCTGTATGCCTTGGGTTCCTTGCCACAGAGGCTGGGGTTGGCGATCGAGGCGTAGCGCCGCAGCAAGCGCGGGCAGCTCACCCACACGATGGGTTGTCCAGGACAGAACACTGGCAACCACACCAGGGAAGCATGCTCAAATTTCACGTTCCCCTCCTTGATCTCGTCTTTCCCCGCATCAGAGGGGCTGCCATACCAGTGGGTGCAGAGGGAAGAGCCCTCGCCTCCATCCGTGCTGGGTTTTGGGCTGCGGCACTCGGCCCGGAAGCGGCCTCGAATCGAACTGCCGGGGATGATGCCGGTCTGGGTGAAGGGGTCGCGGAAGATGAGGTTGAGGTTGCCGGCTTCCTCACCGGCGGAGGCTCCCACATGGAGAGGAGCGAGGGTGCGGATCAGGCCGTACTGGCGCTGGTACATGGGGCGCTGTGATGGTGTGGGGGGTTAGGCCCAGGCGATGGGCAGGGAAAGGGCTGTGCCGAGCTGCTTGAAACTGAACCCCTCCTTCGGAAACCACTCGTTTTGCCACTCAGCCCAGGGAGCCAAGGGCTTGTCATCGTCGATGTGGTAGCAGCTTCCTGCGGGAAGGGCCCAACGGCCGCGGGAGAGGCGCCGTTTCCCTGCCCTGCCTGAATTGCCGTGCTTGCCTTCAGGGCTGCCTTGGCCCAGGCGATGGCGCCAGGGACGTGGCCGTTCGGTGAGAAGGCCGGGGGGTTCGCCGTTGCGTCGCCATGGGAAGTGGCCGTGGGGCACTGTGGTGTCGATCGGTTCACGGATGGAGAGCTTTGGGCCTCCCCACAGGCCTGGCGTGATCAGGGCAAAGGGGGCCGATAGGGGGCGCGTTAGAAGCTCCAGCAGCCGAGGCGCGGATTTGTCGATCGCACAGCAGAACAGCTGGGCCAGGTGGCCCTCTCCACCGAAGCGCACCAGCCCATCAGGAACGGCATGGCTGCTCAGATAGGCGAGCCTTACACCTGGCTTCAGGGCCATGCCGTATTCGAGGAAGAGGGCGTCATCGCCCGCGCTCACCCGCTCATTGTCCCGAAGGCGGGGATGGAGATGGGGCAAGGCCTCCCACGGATCATCATGGATGGGGAGCACCCGCGGGGAGGCCTTCGTGGTTGTTTTGTCGGGATAGGGCCAGTCGTTCAGCCGAAGCCATCCACCGCTCGGAGCCTTGTGGGCCTGATCGCTTGTTTTGGTGGTTGGCCACCACCCGGCGGCGCCATTTGCTTCGCTGCCTCTCTGCCACTGGAGGTGGTGGCTGCTCTGGCGGCCGGTGCTCCCCCCTTCCTCCTGGATGAGCAGGAAGGGAGCGGGAAGCATCAGCTCGTTTTCAGGGGTGAGCCAGAAGGGCCCGGCCGTATGGAGGTTCCATACCTCTTCATACCTGCCCTGGCTGGCGAGCAACCCCGCGAGCAGGCCCGCCACCACAGGGGAATCCGGTGGGAACTGCTCCGCCGCCCGGCCGGTGAGCGCCTCAGGGGAGAGCAGGCGGCCGCTGGAGCCATAGAGGAGCCCCAAGGGCTCCAGGCTCACCAAGTGATGAAAGGGGAGGGTTGTCATCGGGCGACCGTCGCAGTCTGCAGGGCCCTTGTCTGGTTCTGTCCCAGCCGGTCACGTCGTTTTTCCAAACCTGCCATCACCAGCCCCAGATCCACCAGCCAGCGATGGAAAGGGCGATCGGCTTCTGGCTGCAGCAGGCTTGGGGAGAAGGAATCTGGCTCGGCGGTGGGAGCAGCGTTGGCGGAAGGCATCTCATGAAGACCGGGAAAGTAGGCCTTCCAAAGCGCCAGTGCGGTGGCGTTGGCGTGCTCATCTTTGTTGGCAAGTCTCTTTTGATCTTTCTGCTTGTCTGTGGGTGAATGGATGCGATATCCAATGGATTGGCGCTCCTGAAGCCACACCAAGTCGTCCGCCAGGTGGCGCCAGGTGCCGCTGCGGGATTGGCGGCCTTCCCTATCGCGATAGTGCTGCAGGATTGGTTGAATCCATGGCCAAGGGCAGGTCCACTGCAGGTGGTTGCCGCTGGGATAGAGCAGCCTGAGAGCAAAGCGATCACGGCCACGGGCTTTGGCGCTGGCCTCGGCATCACGGGCATGCTGCAAGGCCTCCCGCTGTGGCACGTTGGCTTCCGCCCACACCAGCCCCATGGAGATGCTGAGCGTGGGCTGATTGTTTTTCGCCCAGAGAACTGGAAATTGCATCACCCAATGCCAGAGATCTTCCACGTGGAGATCCCTTGCGCCAGGCGTGCTTTCGTGCAGTGCCCCGAGCACGTCGTCGCCACCAGCATAAACAAGCGTCGCCTTGGGCTTCGCTGTAGCGGTGGATGGGGTCGTCATGCAGGCAGGCACGTCGGTGTAGAGGCCCGTTGCCCATTGCCGCATGGAGCTGCTGAATTCACGATGGGCAAGTTCATCCCCCTTCTCACCTTGGCCACGTTTTTCTGTGGCGAGCTTCTGGAGGTGCTTGCTGATCCTGTCGCCATCGGCCATGAACCAGATGATTGATTCAGGCCGCTGATTCCCCTGCAGGTTTTGGCGGGTGCTCAAACCAGCAAAGCCTTTGAGTAACACCTCCGCATCTGGCTTTGCGTTGCCGAGTACAAAGGCCTCCTTGAGAATCTGGTCGTAGGTGATCAGCCGCTTTACAAGTTCCAGCAAGGAGATTTCCTCATTCACCTCCGCGAAGGCTTCCCCCAGCAGGTCGGGCTTGCAGAGTTGAGCCAGAAAAGAACGAGCCTCCTGTTGGGCGGCTGTGGCATCCACTGTCCAAGGCTTCACGACCGTTGCCATGGTGGGTCTCACGATCGCCTCGGCAGACGAGAGGCTGGAGCTTTCGCCAGTCCAGTTGGGGATGCTCCAATCCCGCTGTTGTTTGGCGATGGCCAGAGCCTGGCGTGCGGCGGCGATGGTGGGCCCCTGCCCTTGAAACACCTCCCAGCTGTGGCGTTCGGCAGCCTTCCAGCTCGCTCCCCAGCCGGCCTCCCAGTCGCCTGTCCAGCCGTCCGGGGGGGCGGGGAACGAACGGGGATCAACGTTCTGTTCCAGCCAATCCCTGCAGGCCGTCAACACCTGTTTCCATGCGGCCAGCAGCGCCCCGCGGGCGCGGCTCGCGCTGTAGTGGCCAACGATGATCAGCGTGTTGGGCACCCCACGGGAGATCGATACCCCGGCGGGGCTGATCACCGCGTCATCCCCCAGCTGTTCGCTGGCGTCGACGTAGAGAGCCCGCGCCAAATGCGACAGCAACAGCGAACTCCCATAGAGATCGCGGAGCTTGCGCGAGCTGCGGATGAAGCTCTGCACAGGCGCGAAGGCGATGGCCGTGTAGGTCATCCACCATCTGTAGCAAGAGCGGGAGCTTGGGCAGGGGTGGAGGATGAAGAAATCGGAAAGATTTGGCTGGCATATAACTATGCAGATTTGGCATAGCTTCAACGCAAACGCTGTTGTTTGCCGACGACCAGTTCGGTACAGCCCCCGCTCAGCACCCCTTCTCAGCCACCGCTGGCCCCATTGGCCGGCTGCCCTGTCGCCATGCCTGGCCTATAGGCCCGGCTGCCATCTTCCATGGCGAATTCATAGACCGTGGTTGGGCCCAGGGCTCTCGCCTGCTGGCCCAGCAGGAAGGCCAGGGAAACAGGGCAGGCGGCGAAGAGATGAATGCGGGGCGGGCGGTGGCGCTGCACGAGGCCATGTGCCGCGCGAATCAGGGCATCGGCGAGCCAGCGGGCATGGGAGCCATCAGCGATGGCGCCGTTGCCTGGCTCGGGCAGCTCCAGGTGTAGCAGGCGCTGAATCGGGAGCTGCAACACCTCAATGGCCTGCTCAGCATCCGCCAGGGCGGGCCAGGTGGCGGAGACCACCAGGGCCAGATCGTCGCCCCGGTTCAGAACTATCTCCTTCTGTTGCCAGCGGGAGGCCTCCGGCGGCTGCTTGGGGATGGAGCCATCCCAGATCTCCTCGCCGGTGTCGACACGTTGGCGTAGCAGCACAGACATGCCGTGTTTCGCCGTGAGCTGGGTGCCGAGATACCAAGCGATGGAGAGGTGGGTCTGGAGCGCGAGCACCAGGGGCTGGGGGAGGCTGGCGATGGCGGGCAGGGCCTCCGCAATGCGTTGCGGAATCTCGCGCCACCACACAGATTCGAGGATGGGATCGCGATCGTTGAACAGATCGGTGAGGTCGAGCGGCGGAAGGGCGAGCGTGGCTGGATCGGGGGCTCGGGCCGGGAAGGACCGCACCACCACCCAGGAGCCCGGGGGCGGGGTGGAGGGGGGCTCGGTTGGGGCTGCTGCGGATGGGCCAAGGGGATCCCCCTGGAGGATCAGCTCAATCAGGTGTTTGGAGCCGAGGTAGGCCTGATCGGTTTGATCGCGGGGTTGGCTGATCTCCAGATGGTCTCGATCCAGGGGGATCGGATCCCGTGCCAGGGGGCCCCTCACCCCCGGATCCGCTGAGGAGGGCCGCACCACGATCATGATTCCTTTGGTGGCTTTGTTTTCGTAGTAGCTGCGCGTGTGGATGTTGTGCCTCGGCGCATAGCTGGCATACCACCTGTAGAGATCCATGAGGTGGGCGTCGTTGTCTTTGAGGTCTTGCGTGCTCACGGTGCTGAAATAAAGCGGGAACGCACTCGCCAGATCCGCCAGAGGCGAGCCATGGTGGGGTGTGGCCAGAAAAACCACGCCTCGACATTGCTCGTCCACTTGGTGCCATTCCGGGGCCTCCGCCGACTCGACCGCTCGGCGCAGGATGGTTTTCACCAGGAGCCCGCCGAGGCTGTGGGTGATGAAGCAGACGGGACGTTCCCCGATGCCGTTCTGCGCCAATGTGTCGAGGGCGTTGACCGCCCGCAGGGGAAGGGACATGGCTCCACCAGCATCCGGTTCCTGCCTGCTTCGGAAAGGCGCTTTCACTTTCCGCCAGTGGGTGGGGCTGGCGGCATAGCCCAGCGACCACACCCCGATCTGTGGCCCAAACTCCGCTGCCAGCCAATGGGGCCAGGAGGTGTCTGCATCAGAACCGCTGCGCCAGGTGTCGATCGGATGCCCACCCAGCCCATGCACAAACACCACATCGAGGCGGCGCTCCGCGCTAAGGGGGGAGGACATCGGGTGCAGCTCTGCCATCTGCCTAGTGCCATGGGTCTTCAGGTTTAGCAACCGTGCCCCATGGCGCACTTAGCCAGCAGGCCACCCTGGTGACCAACAACACAGGTGCATTCCCCTGGTGGCTGCCTGGCATGTCGTTGGTGAACTGGGGACCCACTGCCTGAGGCCCTGGCACAGACCAATCCCTGAGGGACCGTTGGCAAGCCCCGTGGGGTGGGCGGATTCCGCGCACCCCCCCTTTCAATCGCCCAAACCCCAGTGTTTGCGTTGATCGGCGCGCGCCCCTGCAGCGCAACGGATCTCAGCGTTTTCTACAGGCTGATGCAGCGCTGTGCCGTGGCCAAGCTAAGGGGGTGTGCAAGGTGAAAGCCGGCTTGGCACGGCTAGAGGTGGAGTGGGCGCAGCCCGCTTTGTGCGGCTGGATCTGGAGCCATTGGGCAACCGCCCCTGGCGATGGGGCCCGCGATCGCTGGGAGGCCCTCCACTCATCTTTGCAGTGGAAGGTGCCATGGTGAGAGAGGCCCCCGCACGCTTCCCTACCTCCCTTGCGTCAGAGTCCTGCCCTCTCACCTCCTGCGGGGAACGCTGCCAACCCCATCCCCCTGCTCCTGCTGCTGGCGGGTGTCTGGCTAAGCGCTCCGGCCGTCGCCAGCATGCCCGCCCCGCAGGCGGATCCGCCTCCCGCTAGCGGTGTCTCGCTTGCGCCGGTCAGCGCCGTTGATCTGAACCGCTACGCCGGGTTGTGGTACGAAATCGCCCGGATTCCCAATCGCTTCCAGCGGCAATGCGTTCGCGACAGCCTGGCCGTCTACACGCTCCGGAGTGATGGCACCATCGCCGTGGTGAATCAGTGCGTCAAACGCAACGGAGTGGTGGATCAGGCCCGCGGCGTGGCTCGCGTTGTCGATCTGGTCTCCCAGGCCCGGCTGAAGGTGAGCCTGGTGAGTGTGTTGGGCTGGCGACCCT
>JBIIJA010000050.1:0-9636 GCA_044234195.1 Cyanobium sp.
CGCACCCTCTTCACTGGTGGAGGCAAGGCAACGCCCATCGGGCGACCAGGCCATCGCGGGGATCCGGCCGGATGGGCCCGCGAGGGTTTGGGAACAGGTGCCGCTGCGAGGATCCCACAGTCGGATGGTCCCCTGGCCATTGGAGGCGAGCCAGCGCCCATCCGGCGACCAGGCGATGGTCTCCAACCCGTTGCCAGGGCATTGCAGGGTGTGGAGGCGGGCGCCGCTGGCCGGATCCCATAGGCAGATCGTTCCGTCCCAGCTGCCGGAGGCTAGGCAACGGCCATCGGGTGCCCAGGCCAGGCACCGCCCATCGCTTTTCGGCCCCTGGAGGATCTGGCTGCAACGTCCGCGAGCCGCCTCCCACAACCGGATCGTGTGTCGGGCGCTCACATAGGCGAGATAGCGGCCATCTGGCGACCAGGCCATGGAACGCTCCTCACCGGTGTGGCCCGTGAGCCGGTGGGTGCAGGCGCCGTTGGTGGGATTCCACAGCCGGATGGTGTCGTTGTTGCCGCCAGAGGCGAGCCAGCGTCCGTCTGGCGACCAGGAGAGGAAACGGATGGGCGACCAGGAGAAGGCGCGGTGAAGGTCTGGGAGGGTGGTGGCGCCGCTGGTCGGATCCCACAAGCGAATGGATTTGTCGGTGCTCACATGGGCCAGGCCAAACCACTTCGGCGCCCAGGCGATGGCGTGCACGGAGCCGTTGTGGCCGTTCATGGTGTGGATGCAGGCGCCGCTCGCCGGATCCCAGATTCGAATGGCATGGTCTCCACTGGAGGTGGCGAGGCAACGCCCATCCGCCGCCCAAGCCATCCACAGGATGCTGGCGCTGTGGCCTTGAAGGGTATGGCTGCATTGACCCGGAAGGAAATGGGCCAGATCAGGCGCTTCCGGCAGATGTTGGGCCATCGCCAGGAGGGCTTTTGCCCCCTGGCCCAGATCCTGGGGCGGGTTCGCTCCAGCCGGGATGGCCCGCAGCAGCGTTCGGGAGTGCAGGGGTGGGCACTGCAAGGCCCATCGCCAAAGGGTGTCCCCATCCCCTGTGCGGACCACCACCTGCACCATCGCTGCCCAGTCGTCGGCGCTGAAGGCTTGCAAGGGCTGGCTGTGCTGCACCACCTGCAGCCAGGCTGTCCGCCCCGCCGCCACCGAGACTTCCGCCAAGCGTTGGCGCACCGGGGCACTGGCGGCGGCCTGGGCCTGCGCCAACAGGGCGCCGTCCCCATCCAGTTGGTCGTAGGCCTCCAGCTGGCCGCTCAGCAGCCAAAACAAGGCCCGCTCGGCCGGATCCGATGGGGCATGGCCGGCCTCCAGGAGCAGCGCCATCAGGCTGTCCGCCGCTTCTCCATTCGCGATCCAGTGACGGCAGAGCGCGTCGATCGTGGCGGGCGTGCGCAGATGCAACAGGGCCGCCGTTGCCTGTGCCTTCCTGACCTCCAGGCTCCAGGCCTCGAGCAAGGGCGGCAGGATGGCTGGCCCATCTCCCGCCAGGCGAGCCGACCAGCCGCAGGCCAGGGCCACAGCCACTCGCAACGTCGGCGGCCCATCGGGAAGGAACCCCGCACTCCTGAGGATGCCGATCAAGGGCGGCGACACCCGTTCGGGCCATCCCTCGGTGGCGACCTCCGCCACCACCGGCAGCAGGTGGGGATGGAAGAAGACCCAGGGGGCGGGGGGAAGGGTTGCCCCCGCCGGGATGGCCTGCAGCAGCGGCCGGGTGTGCTCTGGTGGGGCTTGCCGGGCCCATCTCCAGAGCAGATCGCCATCGTCCGTTCGCGACAACAGCTGCACCACGTCGGCCCAGTCGTCGGCGTGGAAGGGGTGCGGGGATGGCTGCTGCTGCATCGCCTGCAGGAGCCATTCGGCCCGGCCCTGGACGATCACATCGGCCAGCAGCCGTTGGCGCAGCGGCGCACTGGTGGCCGTCTGCGCCTGCTCCAGCAGGAGCTGTTGGCGCAGGGGATCGGCCGCCGCTCCCATGTCCCCCAACAGCCGACAGAGGGCGTCGATCGCGGCGGGCGAGCGGAGCGCGCGGAGGGCCCTCCCTGCCGCTTCTTTGGTGGCGCGCCGGCCCCAAGCCTGCAGCAAGGGCGGCACGATCTCTGGACCATCCTCCGCCAGCAGCTCCGGGTCGGCGCAGGCCAGGGCAACCGCCACCCGTTGGCTGGGTGAAAGCAAGGGAAAGCGATCCACGCTCTTTAGGATGGCCAGCACTGGCGCTGCCCCGCTATGGGGCTCATCCGCTGTGGCCACCTGCGCCATCACCTGCAGCTGGGCCGGCTCCCGCATCTCCGCCAAGGCGTCCAGCAACGCCTCCCGGGTGGCGCCATCCTCTGGCGGACGCCAAGTGGCGGCCAACGCCAAGCGGCGCACAGCGGCGGGAGAACCGTCGTTGCGCAGCTTCCGAATCGCCCAGAGGTGCTGCCAACGGCGTGGCATCCCCGGGAAGCCTCCCTTGCCCAGCAAACGGTCGCCAGTGGTGGCGATCTGGCTGGAGGTGAGAGCAGCCTTGATGGGCCCCTGGGAGGGACGTTTCATGGGCTATAAGGCCAAAGGCACCGCTCACCCTTGGTTTTGGTGACTCAGCGGGTGATTCAGGCAGGTGATTCAGAAGCGATCACTCAACTGTGCGTTGACCAAACCTGTCGTGAGTCGAGGCGGATGCATCAGCGTTCTGCCTGTTCGATGTGGTTGCCCAACGCTGCCCCTGAGTGGCAGGCAAGGATCTTGGGGTGGGCGTAGCTGAGAGCAGGTGGTGGCCTGTCCACGCGGGCTGCCTCTGATACTTGGAAATAAGAAACAAAGGACAGAGAAGGGGGCTGGATTCTTTGTAAATCAACAAGAAATCCCAGAACATGGGGAAGAAGAGTTACATGCACTGAAAATTTTGTAAAATTTTAGATTAGCACGTAAAGCGCCGTGGCAAGGATCAGCAATTATCCCAACTCTGTGAAGCTGCTCAATACTCACATCATACGCCGATAATCTGCTCGCCGCACTTGCGGCCGTCTTCCGCACAGAGGGGAACGTGACGATGTCGGCCGCGTCCGATCTCATCGCATGCTGCTGCAAACTCCTCAGGTGCCTCCGCGTCTCCTTGGATCGTCAGCGAAGGGGTGTCGGCCCAACCAACAAAAACTCCGCTCTCTACGAAGGTTAAGGGGCCGAACCTGCAACGCCTGCGAACCGCCTCCGCTAACACAGCAGCGTCGAGCCTGCTCATCGCCATCTGAAAGCTGATATAGGGGTAGGCCGGCTGGCTCACGCGCTCAAACATCTGCAGCATTGGTACATCTGCTGACTGGGTTTCCGCCACCGTTGGGATCCATTGATGAAATAGTGTTGAAAAGTATCCCAAAACCATCCACGACTGGTGCAAGAATTCGACGTCCATGAACAACGGCCCCATCGAGTTGTCCATCCCAAACTACCGCTCTCCATCCGGAACGGTGCTAAGGATCCTCCTCAATCTCGGCAATGAGAAGTTGTGGAGTCAATGGCACGAGTTCAGCTGATATTTGGTCACAGAAATGGCGTGTGGGAATAAATCGATAGAGCATTGCACCAAGTTCCTCCTGCAAATGCTCAAGCCACCAAACCCTCAAGACAGGAGGACATTGACCCGCGTCCACAAGTGTACGGTTAGCAGCGTCGAGCTGATCAAGATCAAGAACAATCCCATCCACTTGGCCATGAAAACGCAACGTGTGTCGAACCACCTCAAGTTCACGATGCAGCGAATCGGCAGGAAGGGGCAGGAACATTGTTCAGCGCGAAGCCAAACCGGCAAGCCAGCTTCCGAACTTCGAACCAGCCAGATAGCCAACAGTACCGCCAATGGCACCGCCAACAGCAGTACCAAGACCGGGTGCAACAAATGTGCCTGCCGTCGCGCCAATAGAGCCCAAAACCTTGGCACCTGCTAAGGCTCCAGACCAGCCACCCGCCACCCTGCCTGCATCTTGAATGGTGTTAGAGCAATCGCCACTGCTCGAGCTCTGAATAGCATTACTTGTGAGCGACCAAGCATCAAGCCCAGCTCCAAACACCTAGGCTGCGCGTCCGAGTGGCTTGGCGTAAGTCATTGCTTGAACAACCTTGCCGCCGTGGGCGAAGCAATCGAGTGGTCAGCGATTCTAAAGGCTTCGTAGGCACCTGTTTGATTCCAATGCCAGTTAATGGATCCACCCGTTTTGACAATAGGGCCATAGTCTAAGCGGAGACCCTTCCAGCTGGTTGATGATGGAGTGATACGGTTTAAGTAGGCTTGTCTCGTCGGTTGCGGATGACCAGAAAAATCACAAAATGACAAGTCATACCGAGAAAGGGAGCCATTTGCGCCCGTAAAGGATTTATAGATACCGTATTCCATCTCTTGGAATACGCCACTAGCAAGATATGCGTTGCCCTCCGCCAGTCCGGAAGATGATGCGACAAAGGAAATTCCAGTTCTATATGTTGCGTCCGGCGAACCGTTTGAACATTCGAGCTGGATGTTGCTGAGATCTGATTATTAACTTGTCTGCCTTCCCCATAACCCGCCCACTTCGCAACAAGCCCACTCGGATCCACCTGGTTTAGCTGATCATTGCCGGCATAGCGGAAGAGGTTGGCATCTCCTCCCTTGAAGCCACTTGGGTCTTCATTGATGAACTTGCCTGTGCCGGGCTCTTACCAGCGGGCCCGGTTGTCGGAGAGCCCGGTGCGTGTCTCCAACGGCCGCCCGGCGTAGCCGAAGCCGATGCCGAAGCCTGCGGTGGCCGGGGCCGTTGGCTGCGGGCCGGTCGTTCGCCGGACGATCTTGCAAAAGCTGTCGTATTGGCGATGCCCGACCACCTGGCTGCGATTGGCGCCTGTGCCAGGGGCGAAGTCACGAACCGAGTCCTGGTGATCGGTGAAGGTCCAGGCAGATAAGCTCAAGATGACAGTAAAATGAGCAAGACTACTGGGAGCCAACTATGTAATTTCTTTGATAGTTGCTTAGGCGGTCTCTCATCTCAACAACGGAGGCAACTCACCTGGATCGGCAAGGACAATATCTTGTCCAGACTGAGGATCGTGAAGAATGAGAGCATGACGCCGTACAAAGTCAACAATCTTATGATAACAATGGCGGGCATCATTCTTGCATGCGGGCAATGAGATACAGAAAAGATCCTGTCCCCATATGACATCAAGAAAGATCTTAGCCGCTAACCCTCTCTCCTCCTCAGTTGTTCGCGCCAGGCCGCGAACAGCGCAGAACTCATCAAACATTTGGCGATTAAATTCGCCATCACTTATGGCATCTTCAAGGATTTTGGCGTCGGCAGGAGATGCACTGTCACGATAGATAGTTAGCTCACATATTGCATCTATGGCAGTTTCTTTACGAAAGACTTCCACAAGTAGCCTTTTTTCGTTTGACGAAAGAATGGCTGCAAGGGGCGGGCGAATTATTAGATCATATGACATATCATTCGCTCCATGGTAACTGAGGTATTCTAACGTTCGACCGTTTAAAAATAAGCTATAGCACAAATAATTAATAATATGTAACAGAAACAAAGGTGCACAGGAAGTATGGCCCTCCAAGCAACAGCATTGATCGCCATACCAGCGGCATGGTGTGACTACATCGTGTTCATAAATTATGGCCAAATATCAGGGCAGGGCACGGTGAGATTTGGTACAGGAGAATGACTTCTATGACGGGCACTAAGTTTGATCCACCATGCTTCATCTGGCCAATAGATTCCAAGTCATTCACTTGAGCAGTTATACCAAAGATCAGCAACATTGCAATGGAGATAAGAAGTTGAGCTTCGATACGAAGACCTTATGCATGGGGCTTGAAGCGTAGGCTGATGATTTGATGAACAACCTAGTCTTGCCAGATATGCCCGAATTTAGTTCCTAACGAAAAAAGTTATAAATTGATTGACCAGCCCAGCTGCCTGCCACATAGCCACCGATACCACCAACAACCCCGCCAATAACCGCGCCTGGCACAGCGCCGACTCCGCCAAACCAGACGCCCACACCGGCGCCGACTGCGGCACCGCCCTTAGCCCCGGCCGTGGCACCAACCCAGCCTCCCGCAGCGGAAGATGCAGCTTCAAGCTTATTCTCCGCAGTGGCTATTGCGTAGACATCAGTCGCGACACCAACAACCGCAATCGCTCGTCCTCCTACCCGTGCGACTGCTTGATAAGGTGATGCTTTTGCGCCTTGCATGAAATGTACGTTATTACTACTGATGACACCATCAGAACTTGCTTCTATATTCTGCGCGATTTTTGCCAATGTATTGTTAGAAACGTTTTGCCCTCGGGCATCAATAACTATATGTTGTGTTGTTCCTTGGGGTAAGTTTGGAAGACGGCTATCAATTGCCTGACTTACAGTTTTGTTGATTAGGCTTCTCTGCCCAGATCTGGTTTCAAGATTATAGTTTTTTACCTCCCAGCTCTCGCCTGGGCGGTAGAATTCTGGTCGTGTGCTGCCTCGTTCCCCATAGGGCACAGTAACTCCCCTTTTGAACGAGGATGCCTGATTGCCCTCCAATCCAAACCATTTTCCAGCATCAACCTCCGAGATAGAAGGTTTCGCCCGCTGGCTGATCGGGGGGACAATATCAGGGATGTAGCTTGAGGCATAGCTAATACCCAAACCACCACCGACCAACGCTGGGCTTGCATATTCTAAGGAAGAAATGTTATCCTTTCGGGCTAAATTAGTAACACCACCCCCATAACTCGCCCATTTCGCAACAAGCCCACTCGGATCCACCTGATTTAGTGGATCATTCCCGACATAGCGGAAGAGATTGACATCTCCACCCTTGAAGCCACTTGGGTCTTCATTGATGAACTTGCCTGTGCCCGGCTCATACCAGCGGGCGCGATTGTCGGAAAGCCCGGTGCGTGCCTCCAAAGGCCGTCCGGCGTAGCCAAAGCTGATCCCCACGCCGGCTGTGGAAGCCGCACCGGCTTGGGGAGCGGTGGTGCGCCGGATGATCCTCCCAAAACTGTCGTACTGCCGGTGCTCGACCACCTGGCCGCGATTGGCACCTGTTCCGGAGACGATGTCGCGGACGGAATCCTGGTGATCGGTGAAGGTCCAGAAGGTGCTGGTGTTCGGTGTGGCGCCATTCCAGCTGATCTGGTCTACGGCGAGGATTTCATCGACCCCGTTGCCGTAGAAGTTCCGCTGCACCACCTGCCCCAGGAACCCGACGATCCTCCCTGTGCTGTCGGTCAAAAGTTTGTCGTTTGGCCGGGTGATCTCAAGTGTGCGGACATCACCCGCATACCCAGCAAACGACACACTGTCTTGTCCCACCCCGGCCATGCCGTCGGCATCAATTGAGCGACGAATCCTCCGATCGGCGTAGTCGTAGGTGTAGCGGAGCTCGAGGTCGGAGCCGGGCAATCCCGCGCCCGTGGCAGCAAACGACCCTAGAGCTGCCGCCTGGCTGTTGGTCCAGGTGTTCACGTGGCTGACCGCCACGAGGCGGTTCCGCTGGTCATAGCCGTACAACGTCACATCGGTATCACCAACGGACAATGTGCCACCGGCGTTCGTATCCAGATACTTCGCCGTCCGGTTCCCTTCGGCATCGTAGGCATAGCGGTAAGTGCCATCAAAAAGGAGCCGGTTGCCCGTGCCCGTCTGCGTTCCGCCACTTCTGCGGTTACCCGTGTTGTCGTAGGTGTAGGCCTCGCCCGTGAGGCTGGCATTGAGGAGCTGATTACTGGCATCCAGCCCGAAGCTGCTTGTGCCCTCCGGTGTCGTCATGCTGATCATCCGGCTGGCAGCGTCGTAGGCATAGCCGTAGGCGATACTTGCGCTGGCTGAGGGGGAATGGGTCAGTCCCGTTAGTCGTCCCATGCCGTCATAGGAGGCTGTGGAGTTGCCGATCGCATTCAGGCCGGCTCCCGCAAACCTCGTGACGGCACTGACCGAGCCATCCGGTCGGTAGGTGACATTCGCCTGCTTGGTGACGGCAGCCGTTGCCGCATCGATATGCTGGTAGCGAGTGACTCGATTGAGCCCATCCACCGCGAATGTGCTGCTGACACCTAGGCCGCTAGCAGCCTTGCCAAAGGCAGACATGGTTGCGACAGCAGCCTGGTCTTCGCTGGCGCTGAGAAGATTGCCGGCCTTGTCATAGGTGAAGTCGTACTCCAGCAAAGCGGTGGATACGATTGCATTTTTATCCTGAATAATCCGTAGATCGTAATTACCCAGAGCCTGCTCTTCTTTGGCTGTCACCGCAAAAATCCAGGTGCCAGCGAGATCTGCTGTGATCAGCACACGGGCCGTGGTGCCACCTCCGGAGTGGTCATCAAAGAAGGCTGATGTCAGATTGCCGTTTGGTTTCTGTACCATCAGCACCGGATCAAAACTGGTGGAGGATGCTGTCAGGAAAAGTTGATCGCCTACGGCTAAGTTGATCGCATAACCGTCGTATCGCTCGGCAACTCCATCGGAGTCCCAGTCGAGCGTGGGGTCGTTGGTTGTTAAGCTCCCTGCTGGATTTGGTGCCCCACTAAAGGATGGACTCTGCATGATTTCGCCGGGGGCCATGCGGCTTTTTGCGATCTTGCCATTGGCGTCATACGTGAATTGCCAGGTTGTGGTGGCTGCTGCATTGACAGCATCCGTTTCCCTGACGCCTAGTAGTTGATTAGCACGGTCGTAGATTCGCTGAATGGTGTGACTGACTGGCGCGAGCTGTGAGGCCTGCCAGCGTTCTTCTACTAGCCGATCTGCTGTATCATAGATATAACTTGTCACGCGATTGAGTCGATCCGTCTCGCGGATTTTGTTGCCGACCAAGTCGTAGCCATAACTCGTACTGTTTCCCAGTGGATCGGTTTCTGAGGTCAATCGATTGTTGCGGTCGTAGCCATAGCGGGTGACATTGCCGGAGGCATCTGTAATGCTGACGGTGTTACCCACGGCATCGAAGCTGGTTTGCGTCGCAAAGCCGCGCGGATCCGTCACCAGAGTTCGTCGATTCAAGGCGTCGTAGGAATACCGGGTCACCAACCCAAGCGGGTCGGTGACAGAGAGCGTCTGGCCTATCGCGTCATAAGACGTGAGGGTTACCGAAGGGGGAGCGCCAGTTTGGGGCGCAGGCGTCGTCGTACTGATCCTGCGGCTCAAGTTGTCGTAGCCGTAGCTGGTCTGGCGGCCGAGGGCATCGATGCTGGCGGCCACCCGACCACGGTTGTCGTACACGTTGCGCGTGACATTTGTGGTCACCGTGCTGGGGAGCCCATCGGGAATCGCCGATGGCGACCAGTCGGCACCAAGGGCATCAACGGTGGCTAACGGACGCCCTAAACCATCGTAGAAAAACCAGGTGGTGAAGTTCGGATCCCCTGCGCTCCCCCCCCTGGGATCGGTGCTGAAACGGAGGTTGCCGGCAGCGTCGTAACCATAATGGGTGGTGGGGCGGCCCAGGCCGGCATCCGGGGCCAGCAGCCGGATTCGGCGGCCCAGGTTGTCGTAGACCGTTTCCGTGCGTCGTCCTAATTCATCTGTCTTGGCGGTCAAGCGGCCCGCCGCGTCGTACTCACTGCGAATCGTTGCCCCCGGATCTCCGGCAAATCCACCCAAGGGATTGGTCTGACTGATCAATCG
>JBIIJA010000132.1:0-6081 GCA_044234195.1 Cyanobium sp.
CTGCTTCTTGGCCGTGGTGAGCTCGTAGTCCGAGAAGCCGAGCTGCTTGCCACCCATCAACCCAGTCCTGGCCTGCGATTACGACATCATTGTCGCGTAGATGCCCTGGGTTTTCCAGAGCCTCCTAAGTGAAACCTTAGAAATTGCTAGAGATGTGGCACGCCCTTGATTGTCAATGCCTGATGGGGTTCTTTCCGGTTTCAGCACTCGCTTGGAAAGACCATTGGGTGTGAGATAAAAAGCATCATGTCCTTTTTGATTTGATGTTTGAAGATGAGCCCAAATCAGTCCTCGGGATGACGCCACGCTCTCTAATGTGGAGGACGCCGACATGAAGCGCAAGCTAGCGCACCTCCACAGCAGAGCCGTTGGTCTTAAGCGCTAAAATTGCATGGTCTCTGGTTACCGGTCTAGGCCGGATAAGTGCCATGGTGAGTGACTTATTGGGCCTGCCCCTTCAGGAGAAGCTGGAGCTGGTTCAGGCATTGTGGGATTCGATTGCAGCGGAACAGGCAGGACCTGCTCTCTCAGAAGCGGATCGGGAGCTGATCAACGAGCGCCTGGAGCGTTTCTCGGCAGATGGAAACCTGGGGCGTGATGCGGAAGCCGTGCTGGCTGAGCTGGAAGCTGCACTCTGAAGGTGTCGCCGCAACTCCGCCCAGAGGCTCAGGCAGACCTCGCTACGGCAGCAGCTTGGTATGAAGAGCAAATGTTCATCGCATTCATGCCAACCCTGAGGCCTACCCAGTCGTGCAGGGACAAACACGTCGCGCTTTGATTAGACGTTTCCCCTATGGCATCATATTCTTGATCGTTCCTGAGCACAATGTGATCGTGGTGCTCGCGGTTCTCCACTGTGGTCGCGATCCTCGGCTCTGGAGTCGGCGCGCGATTCCTTAAGGATTTGCAGCTGTCACTTGCTCCACTCATGCAGCAACTACCGCAAGAGCATCACGGCTTTGCTTCTTGAGCGTCAGGCAGCTGGATCCCATGACATTTGGTATTACCAAAAAAATCGTCATACAACGAACCCCTCAATCACCATCGCGATATGTCAAAAACCAAGCTTGCTCTGTCTAAAGACTGTGGCCTCATTGGGTTTGTGGCCCTTTCTGGTGTTTCAAGACCAGGCCAAAATCAGCCGTCTGGATGTCGCCCGGCTCACCAATGTCGGTGATGAGTCGATCTCCTCACTGAGCGCCATTGCCGACATGAAGCGCAAGCTGGAGCGCCTCTATGGATAAGCCGCTGGTCATGCGCGCTAGGGCCTGACAACGCCCCTTGCAGACAATAGTCACTTCACTATTCCCTTCCCAGGGACTCTCAGAGGCTCTCTTCCTCCGGCGGACCGATGCCGCTGATCAAGGAGAGGAAGGTTTGCAGTCGGGCCCGGTTGGTGTCTGAGGGATCGAGCTGGACTCGGGCGGAAAGCAGAGCCGCCTGATGGAGGCGCTCAAGGCTTTCTCCCTGGCGTTCTCTTGCCTGAGCTGCTCGGTTTCTTTCTCGATCTGCTCGGCCTCTCTCTTGATCCGCTCGCTGTCGCTCCTCACTTGCAAGATCTCGTTCTCGATCTGCTCTTTGTCGCCCCTCACTCGCAAGATGTCGCTCTCGAGCTGTTTCATCCGCCATTCGTGCTGCATCTTCCGCTCCTCGTACCCGGGATCCCGTCGCCAATTGAGCATCGATAAACACCAACGCCACCGAGGCAGCGATGAAGGGGATGCCCCATTGCTGCTGGAGCTGGAGGGTTCGCCCGGCGAGGGTGATGTGGTCATAGGAGGAGAAGAGGGCGATCAGCCCGAGGGCAAGGCCACCGATGGCCTGGGTCAGCCCCAGGGGATCCAGCCCAGGCCAGGAGCGGGGTGTAGCCGATGGTGTCGATTCTGGCGCGCCTGGAGGCTCCTTGCCGCCACTCGGCGGCTCCGGGCTGGTGGGAGTGATGGGTGGCACGGGGTGGGAGGCGGCAAGGCGGGGCTGGATCCCAAGCCACCTGTTCCACCAGGGTCACGTGTTGTCCCATCCAGCCGGTCCCGGTTGGTGTCTGTTGGCTCGAGACGCCATGGCGCCCAGCGATGGCGATCGCAGCCTCGCCAAAGGCTCTCCACGCCTCCAGGCCACACACCTAGTCTTCCCTTCAGAGAAGACAAGAGGTCGCCATGCGCATCGCGTTCATCGGGGTGGGCCAGGTGGGCGCCCCCCTGGCCGACCATCTGCAGCGCCTTGGCCACACGGTGGTGGTGGCCGCCAAAGACCCCGCCTCCGCCAGCGTGCAGAAGGCCCTGGCCCGCAACCCCCAGCTGCAAGTGGCCCCGCCAGCTGAAGCCGTGGCCGGGGCGGAGGTGGTGTTTCTGGCCACCCCCTATGAGGCCAATGCCGCCGCCGTGCAGGCCGTGGCGCCCGAGCTGGAGGGGAACATCCTGGTGGATTGCACCAATCCCGTGGGGCCCAACCTCAGCCATGGCCTGGGCAGCGCGCGCTCGGGATCGGAGGTGTTGCAGGAGCAGCTGCCGGGCTGCCAGGTGGTGAAGGCCTTCACGATCTATGGCTTCGAAAACTTTGAGGATGCCGCCTATCCCGCCGCCAACGTCAAGCCGGCCATGTTGTTCTGCGGCAACGATGCGGCCGCCAAAGCCACCGTGGGCCAGCTGATCACCGAGCTGGGCTGGGAGCCCCTCGATGTGGGGGGCCTGGAGCAAGCTCTCCACCTGGAGCACATGACCTTGCTCTGGGTGCGCATGGTCCGCGTGAACGGCCACTCCCCCCACATGGTGTGGGCCGTGTTGCGGCGCTGAAGGATGGCGGAAGATCAGATGGCCTCTGGCAAGCGAGCATGGGGCGCCATGGCCCCGCGGCGGCGGCGGCCCGTGGGCGGCGCGGCCCTGCTGGCGGCGTTGGGCGCGGTGGTGGGCGTGATGGTGGGCGCGAGCCCGCGGCAGGGCATCGCCCAGGAGGTGTTGGGGGGCGTGTTGCCCGTCGGGGCGGGGGCGGAGATTCTGCAGGTGCACAACCGGGAGCGGGCCGCCGTCGGCGTGGCGCCCCTGCGCTGGGATCCGGCCCTAGCCGCCACGGCCCTGGAGTGCGCCAAAGCCCTCGCGGCCAGCCGCCAATTTCGCCATTGCCGCAGCGGCGAAAACCTCTGGATGGGCACCGCCGGCCGGTTCACCCCTGCCCAGATGGTGCAGCCCTGGGCCGCTGAACGGCGCGACTTCCAACCCGGCACCTTCCCCGCCGTGAGCCGCAGCGGCACCGGGCAGGCCGTGGGCCACTACACCCAGATGGTGTGGCGCACCACCACCACCCTGGGCTGCGCAGCCGCCACCGGCGCCGATGGCCTCACCCGGCTGGTGTGCCATTACGCGCCGCCGGGCAACATCCTTGGGCGGCCGGTGTTTTAGCGCTGGCTAAGGGCGCAAGCTCCATGCCAGTGGCTGGCCCAAACTTTCGCCCGCGAAGAAGTCGCGGCCCCAGGCCTCATCGTGCTGATTCCAAACCCAATGGGGTTCCTGCAGCCGACGGGCGAACAGGCGCAGTTGCTCCACGCTGATCGCATAGCCCTTCTGGGCGGCGAGCTCGACAATCTATTGGGGCGACTGCACGGATTGGAGGAGTTGTTGAGCTTCTGTGCTGAAGCTGGCCCACGCTGTAAACAGATAAAAGTGATCAGAAGCCATCACGATTGCTGGTCAACACCTCCGCAAATTAGGGGTAAGCTGCGGGGCAGTTCAGTGGATTGCTTAACACCAGGAGGGCTCTCAAACCACAACATCTTGTGATTGAGTTCTGAGGGCAAAGTTCCTGGCGGCACCGTTCTCCCATCCCCCATGGGCCGCCCGCAGGTGGCCAGGCTCCCCCCGATGACCTCTTCCTCCTTTCCTTCCCCCGCGCCCGCCTCCGCCCCCCGCTGGTGGGTGCGCGGGGATCTCGATGGTTTTCTGGGCCTGGGCCTCGACAACCTGATCCAGATCCTGCTGATCATTGCCCTCTGCCGGGGCGTGCTCGGCTACCCCGATGCCCTGATCTTTGGCGTGATCCTTCCGGCCACGGGCCTCAGCCTGGTGGTGGGCAACGTGGCCTATGCCATTCAGGCCTACAAGCTGGATCAGGCGGAAGGGGGCGCTCGCCGCACGGCCCTGCCTTACGGCATCAACACCGTGAGCCTCTTCGCCTATGTGTTTCTGGTGATGCTGCCGGTGAAGCTCAGCGCCCTGGGGGCCGGCGCCAGCCCGGAGGTGGCCGTGCGCCTCTCCTGGCAGGCGGGGCTGCTGGCCTGCCTGGGCTCGGGCCTGATCGAATCGGCCGGGGCCTTTGGCGCCGCCGCCCTGCGCCGCTGGCTGCCCCGGGCCGCCCTGCTCGCCACCCTGGCCGGTATTGCCCTGGGCTACATCGCCTTGGGCTTTTTCATGCGCACCTACGCCCAGCCCGTGGTGGGTCTGGCGGTGCTCGCTGTGATCCTGGTGGCCTACTACGGCAAGATCCGCCTGCCCATTCCCGGCGGCCTGCTGGCCGTGATCGTGGGCACCCTCCTGGCCTGGAGCACGGGCGTGCTGCGGGTGGACGCGGCCACCTGGCAGAGCAATCTGGCCTCGGTGGGCTTCCATCTGCCGGTGCCCCAGATCGGCGCCCTCTGGGAGGGCCGTTCCCAGCTGGTGCCCTGGCTCGGGGTCACCATCCCGATGGGCCTGTTCAACGTGCTCGGCTCCCTGCAAAACCTCGAAAGCGCCGAAGCCGCCGGGGATGCCTACCCCGAGAAGCCCTCCCTGCTGATCAATGGCATCGGCACCGCCGTGGCGGCCCTGCTGGGCTCCTGTTTCCCCACCACCATCTACATCGGCCACCCGGGCTGGAAAGCCATGGGCGCTCGCCTGGGCTACTCCTGGCTCAATGGCCTGGTGATGGGGGTGGGTTGCCTCTTTGGGCTCTTCGGCCTGGTGGGCCAGCTGGTGCCGATTGAAGCCGGCATGGCGATCGTGCTCTACATCGCCCTGGTGATCGCTGCCCAGGCCTTCCAGGTGACGCCCGCCCGCCATGCCCCCGCCGTGGCCCTGGGCCTGATGCCTGGCCTGGCGGGCTGGGGCGCCCTGCTCCTGAAGGCCGGCCTGAGGGCCGGGGGCGCCGGCACCGCCACGACCCCCTTCTCCCCCGACCTGCTCACCAAACTGCTCCAGGCCGATGTGTGGGCCGCTGGCGCCTTTGCCCTGGAGCAGGGCCAGATCGTAGCCGCCATGCTGCTGGCCGCCATGCTCGTGTATGTGATCGATCAACGCTTCCTCGCCGCCGCCCTCTGCGCCGTGGTGGCCGCCGCCTGCTCCTGGCTGGGCCTGCTCCATGCCTGGCGCTTCACCCCGGCCGACACCGTGTTTCACCTCGGCTGGGGCACCGGCGGCCCCTGGGCCTTGGGCTATCTGGCCATGGCGGTGGTGTTTTTGCTGGGCTGGTGGAGCAAGCGGTGTTTGGGATCCCAGCCGCGGCGCTTGTTGCACCGCGATCTTTGAGCGGGTTGGGGGGAGAGAGAGCGGCGGCTGAGCTTTGAGGATTCACAAGATGCTCTGCAGGCGAGCCACACCATGGGGGTGCAGGCCGCCTGCAGACCATCCGCAACAGAGCTCACCAACCCTTGTGGAAGGCCAGCACGGAGATGCCTCGCGCCATCTCCGGTTTTGCGGCGCAGGGCCAATCACCCTCACGCCTGCCGCGGAGTGTTGGCTCCACTGGAGGCCTGGTGGAGCTCCCCCTCGGTTTCCTAGGAGGCAGAGGCGGCACCAGGCCTTGACTGACGCACCCGTTGGCGTAAGCGTCGCGCCTGCCTCCAGGCCAGGGCCGCGCCGAAGAGGGGCAGGGGCGCGGGAGTGGGGCGATACTCCAACAGCTCACCCTGCAGGCCATCGGCCTTGTTGGTGACAAAAATCGTGCCGTCGGGCCCCAGCGCCAGGCTGGTCGGCTCGGTCAAACCGTCGATGATGCGCTCGCGACCACCGCCGGGAGTGACGCGCCAAATGCCACCTGCGGCGGGGAGAAAGTTGTATTCCAGGACATAGCTGTTGCCAGCGTTGTCCGCCGTCACATCGGTGATGGTGCTGAAGC
>JBIIJA010000306.1:0-3444 GCA_044234195.1 Cyanobium sp.
CGACACCAGCGGGGCCATCAGGCCTGTAGTGGCATACACACTGGCGGAACCCGGCACAAAGGGATAGCCGCTGAACTCGCCAATCAGCAGCGTGTTGGTGGCCGGGTTCACCGTCAATCCTGTCGGCACGGCACTGGCGGGGAATGGGTCAGGCGCGCCAGGGGGGGTCGGAGGCGGTGTGATCGGAGTGGTTGGAAAGGCGAAAGCGCTTTCGATCGGCAACAGGCCATCCGACGGATTTGGCGTCAGGCCCAGGGTGAGCAAAGTGTTGCCACCGGCATCGGTGGCGTAAAGCTTGCCGCCAAACACCTGCACGGCGTAGGGGTTGCTGTTCAAGTCGCGGCCATCTGGGTTGTAGTCCTTTTCGTAGGCGGCCAGGTTGGCCCGGGGCTGCACGTTATTGGTCGACAGATCGATGCTCACCACCCGGGCAAAGAGGTTGTTGCCGGGCAGGATGGGAGTGAGGAGGTTGGGGTTGGCACCAAAGCCGAAGATGCCCAGCAGGCCGGTGGGGCCGCCATTGGCCAGATCGGCCAGGCCCGTGCCTTCCGTGCCGTTGGTCTGGGCCAGGGAGGGCAGGCCCGTGAGCACCCTTGTATAGGTTTGGTTCGTCAGGTTCCAGGAGCCCAGGGCGCCGCTGAGGCCGGAGCACAGCGTCGTGAACGCACCGCTGGTGATGCAATTGCTCGCCCCGGCCGGCCCACCGGAGCCCGCTTCACTCACCAGCAGCTGGTCTCCACGCACAAGCAGCCCGCGGGGATTGGCCAGGTTGTTGACCAACACACGTGAGGTGTAAGCGGGAGCCGCGTGGGCCGCAGGTGCCAGGACCGTGGCAAGCCCGGCCGCGATCAAGGGCGCTAAATACTGTCGGAGCATGATTATTCTTAAGAAAGATTTGTAGCGCAATATTTTACAGGGTTTTCCATGGTTCATTTGTTCGATCACTGTTTGGCATGCTCCTTTGCAAGTGCTCGTGCTGAACATGTATCCCCGCTCCCTGGCGAGCCAGGCCCCGCCTCAAGCCACCAACACCCGCTCCCCCGCATGGCGGCGCCGCTCGGCCTGCACCGCCAGTTCGTCGCTGTCGGCCTCTTCCAGGGGCAGATCAAACCAGAAGGTGGTGCCCACCCCCGGCTCGCTCACCATCTGCACCGTGCAGCCGTGCTTTTCCAGGATGCCGCGCACGATCGAGAGGCCCAGGCCCGTGCCCACCTCGGTGTGCACAGCGTTTTCCACCCGGTAGAAGCGCTCGAAGATGCGCTCCTGATCCGCTTCGCTGATGCCCGCTCCCGTATCGGCGATCTCGATGCGCACCTTGGGCAAGGGGGAGCTCAAGGGGCAACTGGGCGCAACAGAGGGCCCGGTGCTCGGATCGATGGCGCAGTGGTCTGGCCAGGGGTAGGCCCGCAGTGTCAACTGCCCGCCGGGGGGGGTGAACTTCAGGCCGTTGCCTACCAGGTTGTCGAACACCTGCAGCAGCAGATCCCAATTGCCCCGCACCCGTGGCAGTTGCTCCTCGCTCACCAGCTCCAGCGCCACGCCCTTCTCCTGGGCATTGAGCCGGTAGGTGCGCAGGGTTTGCTCCATCGCCACCTCCACCTCCACCGGCTCCAGCTGCCATTCCCGATCTGATTCCAGGCGGGAGAGATCGAGCACGTCGTTGACGAGCCGGGTGAGGCGATCGGTTTCGGCGTTGGCGATGCCGAGAAACTCCTTTTTTTGCTCCTCGCTCAGCTGATCGCCCAGGTCGTAGAGCGTTTCCACATAGCTCTTGATGTTGAACAGTGGCGTGCGCAGTTCGTGGGAGACGTTGCTGATGAAACGGCTCTGTGCGGCATTCAGCTCCACCTCCCGGGTGAGGTCTTGCACCGTCATGGCGATGCCCTTGAGGCTTTCGCCACTGGCATCCCGCACCGCCTGCAGCACGATGCGCAAGGTGCGTGGCGGATCCCCCACGCTGCAGCGCAAATCCGACGACTCCTTCTCGCCGATGATCAGGCTCGTGAGGGGACCATGGAGCTCCATGGCCAGCCGCTCGGGCAATTCACTCTCCAGATCGTTGCCCTCCAAATTCCGCCCCTCCCAGCGAAAGAGGCGGCGGGAGGTGGGATTGGCCAGCACGATCCGCCCCTCCTCATCCAGCAACACCGCCCCATCGGCCATCGTGGCGATCAGCGACTGCTGCTTCACCTGGGCGGCGGTGAGCTCCTCAATGTTGGCCTCGTTGTAGGCCTCCAGCTGGGAGGCCATCATGTTGAATCCCTCCAGCAGCTCCCCCAGCTCGCCTCCCACCGGCAGGGCCAGGCGGGTTTGGAAATTGCCGCCCGCAATCGAGCGCACCCCACGCAGCAGCTCCTTCACCGGCTGGGTGATCGTGAGGGCATTGAACACCGATCCCAAGATCACCAGCACCCAGATCGAGATGAACACCGCCACCGTCACCTCCCGGGTGAGGGCGGCGCTGGCTAGCAGGGTTTCATTGGGGTTGATCCCCAACGCCACCACCCCCAGGAAGCGGCCTTCATCGAGCAAGGGCACGAACACATCCGTCACCTGGCCATCGGGGGTGAGGTGTTGGCGGATCAGGGGGTTGTCGGGCCGTTGGAAGAGATCGGCGGGCAGCTCCAGCCGCCGGCTCAAGAGCTCATTGGCCGGCGCCGAGCCATCCCCCCCCGCCCCCATGGGGATGCCCAGATAGATCGAGCCTTCCCCATCGGCAAACACGATGTAGCGCAGGCTGCGGCTGGTTTGCCAAAAGCGCTCCGCCACGCTCGCCAGCTCCTTCTGGGTGCCCTGGCTCACCAGGGGCTTCACGTTGGCCGCCAGCAGCAGGCCCAGATCCCGCGCGTAGCGCGTGTCGCTCATGCGGGCGTCTTTTTGGATGCCGTTGAGGGCAAAAAACGTGATGCCTGTCATCAGCAGGCTCACCACCAGAGTGGCCACCGCAAGGAGCTTGGTTTGCAGGCTGAATTCCGCCCACCAGCGGGCCAGCCGTTCCTGCCAGGTGCGTTCGCTGTTCATTGCCCCTGCCTCCGCACCTGGTGGCCAATGTCGCGTCGAAACTGCATTCCCTCGAAGTGCACTTGCGCCAGCCCCTCATAGGCCCGCGCAAAAGCCCCATCAAAATCCTCCGCCTGGGCCACCATCGCCAGCACCCGGCCGCCGCTCGTTTCGCAGCGGCCATCGGCCCGCCGCTTGGTGCCCGCGTGAAAGAGCTGGCGGTGGGGGTGGGCCGCCGGTCGCCCCTCCACCACATCCCCGCTCTGAACGGGGCCCGGGTAGCCCGCCGCCGCGGCAATCACGCAGGCGCTGCAGCCCGGCTGGATCGAGAGGGGCGGGGCCTGGGCCAACCGGCCCGTGGCGCAGGCCAGCAACACCGCCGCCAGCTCCGGCCCCAGCAGGGGCATGAGGGTTTCGCATTCCGGATCGCCGAAGCGGCAGTTG
>JBIIJA010000067.1:0-8637 GCA_044234195.1 Cyanobium sp.
CCCCGTGGTGGAGCCGTTGATCGCGTAATTGGTGCCTCCTTGTAGTGACGGTGCGGGGCCAGTGCTACTGGGATTAAAGAATTCCCAGATGTATTCGGGTGAAACGGGGCCGTTGGAGGCGCGGCCTTGATCATAGTAGGGAGAGGGAGGAAAAGTGTTATTTGTTAAGGCCCAACTATTGCCAGTATCGCTGAGGCTATCGCCAAAGACAAAGAGAGTATCCAGGGACCTCAGCCCTGCTTGGACAGACTGGGCCTCAAAGGCCAAGAAGCCTGTTGCACAGCAAGCCGCAAGTGCAAGAAAGGAACGGAGTTGCTTTGGCATCTATCTGAGCTGTGTGCGTCGAAGTGTCATTAACCATAGGGCCTACTGCCCTGATCAATCGTTAACAGGGTGAGAATGGTCGATGCCCATGCCTGAGGTCCGGCTCAACCTCTCAACAAAAGACGAATCGGAACGCTTGACCTACCAAAGTCTCTCGCCTGATCGAGGTTGTGTTGTCGGCGGGAAGGGTCTTGCTGCTCATGTCTGACGGCCCCTGCGTTTGCCACTGCCAAGCCCAGCCGCCAAGCAATGCCAGGCAGCTCGTTCAGACAGACCGGGGGGCGAACCCTGTTCTTCACGGTGGCCCCATCCATATGCGTGTGCGGGGCCATCACCTCCAGAGCTAGGGCGTCGTGACCGGGCCATCTGCTTCTGGTGTTCTGTGTGGGGGGGCATCACTTCGTGCGTGGGAGGAATCCGATCAATGGGTCCAGACAGACTGCGATTTTCTACCCTCGATAAATTTCACTCAAAGAACCCCTCAGCAATGGTCCGAGTCCAGCTGTTCCTCTCCACGGTGAGCGCTGAATTCCTCAGCAACCACGAGCGTTTGTGACATCTCCTGTCCCGTCTAGATGGGGAGATGAATGCTCGCTGCCGACATCCAGAGCTGCGATGGGGTGATCTACTTGATGGGAGACATCACTGGGGCGATGGCCAAGCCGCATTCGGTGCGTTGCCGATCAACGAGATCAGCGACGGCTCGACCCATCCAAATGTGGCGACGTTCCTCAACACTCTTGCTGCGCTCCTCAAGTGCATGAACCGGCTTGCGGACGAATGACCTGGAGGTGGGTGGCAAACGCTGGCCGAAGGTCAGCTTCAATGGATGGGGTGAGACGGTACTCAAGGAGTGTCGGCAGCATGAAGCGCTTGATCCGTGGCATTGTTTTGGCTGTGGTGGGATACTTGCTTTGCGCTGTGGTCGGCTACGGCCTGGTCCTTCAGTTCTCCCCGCGTCATGACAGGGCACTAGAAGCCTCCATGACGAGTGTTTTCTTCTATGGGCCAGTGGGTTCAGCCCTCTCGTTCGCCATTGGTGTTCTGTTGCCGATGTCCTGCACGAGGTGGCCACGGCGTGATTTTTGACAACCCTTCCTGGATAGAGAGACGCACACCCCTGTTGAACACCTGAACCGATGAACTGGCTACTGCTTGGAATAGGGGCAGGTCTTGTTCCTGCTCTGCTCGCTGCAAGGCTTCCCATGGGGCGCAGGATGAGCCCCGACAGGAGGCTGGCCGTCGGCCTGCAGGCGGTGGGGATTCTGGCCCTGGTGGGAGGTTCGTTCTGGTTTCTCTGGCTGGTTCCCCAATTGTTCATGAGTGCGGGCTGCGGTGTCACCAGCGGTTTGCTGTTGGTGCTGACCCTGTTCACGGTTTCCCTGTCCTGCCAGACGTCGATCCCAATGTGGATCGACGTCGCTGAGGGTCTGATCGCCTTTGGAGTGGCGTTTCTCTCCTACGGAACCACCCGGCGCGTGGTTCTCTCTCGTTGCTCAGTCCAGAGATCGATGCACCGACACAAATAGCTGGCAGGCCTGTGGAGCCTCCCACTCGCTCACTTGCCAATTGGATCAATTAAGTCGGTCGGAGCTATTGCCCCATCTTTTTTTGCCGCTAGTGCGTGAGCTTCGATGAGCTGCCCACCCAGTCATTGACAGAGCAACCATGGCGGTTCCACTTGCCCCCCAGCCAGCTCCAAACGCATTGGGCGCGCCTGCTGTTGTACCGGCGACTTGCAAGGTCCAGATTAGAAGGCCGGGCCGGCGGCCCTGGGGTTGCTGGTGGGGGGCGCGATCGCGTTCCTTGCGTTCCCCTTCCCTGCGAATCGCCGCAGCTGGATTGTTGTCCCCCTGGGCGAGCAGCAGGCCCAGCAGCGGTAGGCCTCCCATCAGACGGTCTATCCGCGCCTCTCCTTGGAGGAAATCTGGCTCAACCAGCTGGTCTCCTTCCCCCTCACGCTCACCGGCTGCCAGATGGGCGGCTGGTTCAAGAAGGAGGTGAAGTCTCTTGAAGATCTGCGCGACCTGCGCATGCGGATCTCAGGCCTGGGGGCGGAGGTGCTGAGCAGATTTGGTGTGACCACCGATTTCGCGATCAACAACAACCGCGTCATCGCCGTTGATCCGATTCTGCCGCTGCTGCGCACCGACCTCGACGCTGCCGAATGAATCGGCCCCTACGACGATGAGCTGCCCGGTCTGCACATCGCCGCTCGTTACTACTACTCGCCTGGCTGGTTATGGCCCTTCACTACCAATGAGCTGATGGTGAATCGCCGGGCCTTGGCGGAGCTCTCGCCCGCCCATCGTCTCGCCCTGGAGACCGCCTGCACCGAAACCTCTCTCTGGACCCGCCACGAGTACAACCTGCACAATATCCAGGCCCTGGCGTGCCTGCGGGCTAAGGGGGTGCAACTGCGCCGCTTCAGCCCGGAGATGGTAAATACAAGCTCATGCCCTCCCAAATCCTCGACAATCTAAATACTGACACAATATTCAAAAGTGATGACATCCAAGAACTTAACCTTGATGACCTCGAGGGTGTCAATGGCGGATGTGGCGGGTCCTTTATTTTAATTATAATTGTTGAACAGTAAAATCAATAAAACTTAGTTGGCTGCTGCCTGGTTCCACTTTCTTCTCAATGTTGGGGAGGTATCTTTATTGATGCCTCCCCATTCTCATGGAATTGACATGATTAATCTGATTGTAATCCAGCCTTCTTCTTTTTGTAATATTAATTGTGATTATTGCTACGTGCCCGATCGTGTTGATAAGTCAAGGATAGATTTTGGACTGCTCCAAGAAAGCCTGGATAAGCTGTTTTCATCTTCCTTGCTTGAGGATCCAATCACAATAGCTTGGCATGCGGGTGAACCTCTTGCGCTTGGCATTCCATTTTATGAAAAGGCCTTTAGCCTTGTCGATAAGGTTAACACAAAAGGAGCTTCAGTTCAGCATAACATACAGACCAATGCAACTCTGATTTCGCGGGATTGGGTTAATTTCTTCCGGGATTATAATGTTTCTGTCGGTGTTAGTTTAGACGGCCCAAAGATCCTCCACGATAAGCATAGGAAAGACTGGTCTGGTCATGGCACCTTTGATGCTGTCATTCGTGGTGTCAGGCTGATGAGGGATGGTGGTCTACCGCTGGGGGCTCTTTGTGTTGCCACGACTGAGACCATGCGCCAAGGGAGAGAATTGTTCCAATTCTATTTCGATGAAGGGTTCACATGGCTCGGTTTAAATATTGAAAATCCATGGGGAGATCATCCTTCAACAACGTTTAGCGAGCAAGAATCCATGCTCGATGATCAAAGTTACGAACAACTTGTTAAGACCTTTTGGAGTGAGCTTTATGATTCTTGGTTTCCCCATAGAGCCAGCTTTGCAATCCGGGAAATAAATAATATGATCAATTGCTTCAAGAGTCTAAAATCAAGTCCTGACTTTAGTCGTGAAATGCTTTCAAATCAACCATGCAGGAATATAACCATTGGTAGGGACGGAGGATTTACAACCTTTTCTCCCGAGATGCTTTCTGGCGTGCCCGGCGACAGCAAAATCTTCGTAGTTGGTCGCATCCAGGATCTTGAGTTGATCTCTCAAATCGAAAACCTCCCCGTGCACCGCAAACTTTCCGATGAAATCTCTCGTGGAGTTGCTCGTTGCAAAAATGAATGTTCTTATTTCCCTGTCTGCGGGGGCGGCAATCCTTCTAGTAAATATTATGAAAATGGCACCTTTGATAGTACGCAAACGCGGGATTGCCGATACGCAACTCAGCTACTCGCTGATGTTTTGGTATCTAAGTTGAAGCGCCCCGTTGCGGCTTCTTGATTACCCAGCTCGCTCCCCGGGAGGGCCTCAGGACTGTAGAGTGGTACGCAGATACAAGTCATGGCGCGTCGCGGCGACTCCTAAGAAAGATAGCGTCCACTGCGCTTAGTCTGTTGTTGAGGCGAAATAATTCCTACACTCCTATGGCCTAGGACAGAGCCGCCTTTTCGGCTTGCCGCTTTGTTTATAGGCTTCATTTGTCAGCCTTGTTCAGACCTCGCCTGCAAGAGTTTCCCTGGCTTATTTTGCCAGGGCCAATGAAGTTAAAGGCATGACAGAGATTTCTGAATAGGGTTTGCGGTTGATGAAAGGTCGGCGCGACGTTTTTTATCGTTAAGAGCGATAGATAGCAGCCGGTTTGTTTGTCACTTGCAAAGAAAAGAATTGTGCCCAGCCGCGGTTGGCAAGCTATTTTGTCGGCCATGCGGCAATCACTTACCCAAGAACTTGTCTATATCTGAGTTTGCAGGTTTCGCTTGGCTGCCCTGCGTTCTGCCGGCAGGGAAAACGGTTACCACTTCCAGTCGCTGGTCATAACGGTAGGTCAAAGGCGCAGGCTACTGGCCAAAGTTCTCGACCATGAAGCGGCGGGCGTTGTCGTCGCTGAAGATCGGCATCAGCACGTTGGTGGAGAGCAACACCCAGCCCCCTTGCGAACGCCCTGTTGCCCCCCGCCGCCCCTGCGCGCGTTGCTGCTGCTCTGGCTGGCGGCCCTAGGCCTGGCCTTGATCGGCCTCGGCAACGTGCCCCTACGAGACTGGGACGAGGCGATCGTCGCCCGGGTCTCCCTGGAGCTGAGCCGCAGCCCCGGGATGGGGGGCCTGTTGCCCACCTACCTCGGCGAGCCCTACAGCAACAAACCACCAGGTCTGCACCTGGCGATCGCGTCCGCAGGGGCCCACCGGCCTCTCCGGGACAGCTGTCGAGAGATGTGACGCACGCCGCGACTCCCGCCTGAAATCCCTGCCCGCCTGAGACCCCCTCCCACCCCTCCATGGAACCCACCAGCACCTCACCGGCCCTGTCCGTGGCCATCGCCCTGGTGACCGTGCTGCTCGGGCTCACCGGCTTCGGCGTCTACACCGCCTTCGGCCGCCAGGCGCCAGAAGCCCAGTTGCCAGGGCCGCAGGGTCAAGCCATCCCCGCCCTCCCTGGCGCTCCCTTGCGCTCCGGGTTCCAGGAGCCGACCCAATCCGTCCACCCTCTCCAGCAGCCGCTGGCGGATGCTTCCATGACCGGTGCCATTGTAAGAATGGCCACTAGCGGTGCCGGGACACTGCCTCAATCCCCGCGAGCAGACCGCCTGGCTTTGGTATAACCGTAAGGTGGGAATGGGGAGAAGTTGCAGTCCTCCCTCCCATGGCGTGACGACGGGCTCTGGGCCCAGTCCCCAAATGGGGAGGTTTCAGCGCCCTCAGATGAGAGTGTCATCAGGGAGGATTGCGTTCTTTTCAATCACCACGATGCCGCTGCGAATGGTGAAGCCCAGCTCGCTGCGATCAGCCTCTTGAACGTGGTCCTTGTTGATCACCTTCACCCGGGCGCCGATGCGCACGTTTTTGTCGAGAATCGCCCTTTGAATCACCGCTTGTGTCCCGATGCCGAGGGGCACCTCACCACGGGCACGCACCCGTTGACGTTCCTCCTCGGATTCATAGCTGTCGGCGCCCATCGCCAGCGTGTCCTGGAGAACGGCTCCCTCCTCAACCCGAAGGCGTAGGCCCAGAACGCAGTGATCAATCTGGCAACGATCCAGGCGGCATCCTTCGCTGAGCACTGAGCGGGTGAGGTGGGAATCCCACACCTGGCTGGGGGGGAGGTAACGCGGGCGGGTGTAGATCGGAGACGCTTCATCAAAAAACGAGAAGGGCGGCGTCTCATCCGCCAAGGCCAGGTTGGCCTCATAGAAGGATTTCACCGTGCCAATGTCTTCCCAGTAGCCAGCGAAGATGTGGCTCTGCAGGTTGTGGCCTGCCGCCAAAGCCGCTGGAATGATCTCCTTGCCGAAGTCGGTGGCCTGTGGGTGGCTGGTCAGCAGGTCAAACAACAGCCTCCGATCGAACACGTAGATCCCCATTGAAGCTAGAAATGGCTTGGCAGCAGCTTCCTCCGGGGAGAGCCCCAGGGCTGCGGTGTTCACCCGCATGGCCTCCAGCTCGGCACCCGTGGGCTTTTCACGAAACTCGCGGATGCGTCCATCCAGATCAGCCCGCATCAGCCCAAAGCCTTGGGCGGCCTCCTGATCCACAGGCAACGCAGCCACCGTCAGCGCTGCCCCTTTGGCACAGTGCGCGTCGACGAAGGCACGGTAATCCATTCGATACAGCTGATCCCCAGAGAGGATCAGCACTTGATCCACATCCCAGCCTTCGAACAGCTCCTGGTTTTGGCGCACGGCATCGGCAGTGCCCTGGAACCAGCTGGGGCTGGTGGGCGTCTGTTGAGCGGCCAGTACTTCGACAAAACCACCGCTGAACCCAGTGGAGAGGTTGTAGGTGAGGCTCAGGTGGCGGTTGAGTGACTGACTGTTGAACTGGGTCAGGACGTAGATCTTCTCAATCCCCGCGTTGATGCAGTTGCTTACCGGGATGTCGATTAGACGATATTTGCCAGCGAGGGGCACCGCCGGCTTGGCACGGGTGGTGGTGAGCGGTTGCAGCCTGGTGCCTGCACCACCGCCAAGGATGATGGCTAAGACATGCTTCATGCGCCAATATCACGCTTGAACAAGAAATAAAGATGTTCGGGATCCTTGTATTGCTTGGGGAGGGAACGGTGAAGCGCCGTCAGCCGATGCCAGCAAACACTTCGCTGGATCTTCTCGATGCTGTTTCCTTCTCGAATCAGGATGCGCAGTGCTTTGCAATAGAGCGAGTAGCTGGCCTCCAGCTCAGCCACGGTGAGAGAGGTCGTGAACGTTGCCTGTCCCATGAATGGTTTTGACTCGGGCGTTGGCCCTATGGTCAAGCAATCGCCTGGCTTGGCGCTGCCCCCATTTGGGGACAGCTCAGTCGTCATAGACGCGGCAGTTGATGTTGGACGGATTCAGGTCGCAGAACACCTCCAGGGGCGAGGGGGCAGCCGATTCCTCAGGGTGGCGTTGCTTATACGCCTCCAGCTCCCTCACCTGCTGCTCCAGCTTGCGGGCGATCGCCTGGTCTCCCTTGGCTTGGGCATCGGCAAGAGCAGCACGGTAGGTCTGGAGCTGTTCGTCAATGGTGGCCATGGCCTCACGCCAGAACGGCGTCGAAATGAGCTCGCAGAATTTAACCCTGCGACAGAGCACACGGGTTGTCGTGTTGCAGGGTTCGCCATGGCGTTAAGTAGGCCTACCCATTCATTGGTGAGGCATCGCAGTCGGCTTTGATCTTGGGCAAGGTGGATGGGCGTTCGCGGATCACTGATGGCTGATGCTCCCTATCTCGTGGCCCTGGCCCTTTTGGAGGTTGGAGGCAAGCGCGCACTGCCCCTCACGGGCAAATCGATTCCTGCGGCGCTCCTGGAGGCATCCGATCCTGGGGAGGATGGCCGCACCTTGGCTTTGGAGCTGATCCTCCGCATGTGGCAACGCAGTGATGAAGGTCCTATCCAACGGGCCGCAGAGGACAACAGCCTTTTGCTCGTGGAACTTCCCCTGGAGCTGATGAGTGACCAACTGCCCCTGCTCAAGGCAAGTTGGATCGCCGGTGGCGACACCACGGAGTTTCTGAAAAAGCTTGAGGGACTGGTGAGTCGCGGCTGGCGGCTGGTCTTCGCCAAGTACGAGCCTGTTCATTACCAGCGCTGGCCCTGATCCTGGGGCCTACGCCGCGACGCTGGTTTGTTCAAGGGAAATGAGGATTGTCCCCATCTGGGGGCTGACGCCAGTGCGGAGGAATCCGATGATGTCTCTACTCCTCACCATGGTGCATCATGTCCAGCACCTGCCTGTCCAGAGAGATCACTCTCACACCCACCACATGCCTGAAGTGGACATCCAATGGAGAGCTTTGCGCTGAAGACAGGTTGGGGTTGCTGAACCGTTTGATGCAAATCGATTCACGCCTCGCCGATTGTTTTCGTGAATGATGCTGGGGTGTCCCACAGATCCGATGATCGGGGCTCAGCCACTGTTGGTGGCTGTTGTGGTTGTGAAGGCATAGCGGGTGTAAAGCCTTGTGCTTTTCCCAGGCGGCAATTCCAGCTTTCGGTCACCGCTCAGTAGGGCCTGCCGTGGTGCACTCCATGGCTCCAGACACACCATCTTGCGAGGGGGCTCAGTCCAGAGCACAACCAGATCGAGGGGTGGGGTGAGTTGAAGATCGAGGATGGTTCCAGCGTCCTGATCGATCAACCGTACCGGCCCTGTTGGCCGTAAAAGCAGGTCGATCCCTTCACTTAATCTCTCCATTTGTTGGCTGGTGGACTCCTCTTCCATGGTGAAGTGGTTGAGGCACTGATCCGGCAAGCCCTCGAACCGTACCGTCTC
>JBIIJA010000051.1:0-9481 GCA_044234195.1 Cyanobium sp.
CTGGCCGTGCTGCTGGATGGGCCCCAGGGGGTGTCGGCAGGACCTCAGGAGCTGGGCGTGTCTCTGCTGCGGGGGCCCACTTGGCCAGATCCCGGAGCTGACACTGGGCTGCAACGCATGCGGTTGGCGCTGATGCCGGCGGAACAGGGCTGGAGGCTGGCGGATGTGCCTCAGCAGGCCTGCCGTTTCCGCGAACCTCTCTGGATCCGGCCCTGGGGGAGCCCTGGAGTCCCCTCTGGGGAGCAGCCCTTGTTCCCGAGCCAGGAGGCCGATGTGCAGGTTCTTGGGCTGAAGCCCTTAGCGGCGGGCTCTGCCGAGGTGCTGCTCACCGTGCAAAACCTGGGTCCGGCTCGCAGACAGCTCCGACTGGGCGACCGCTGGGAAGTGCTCCGCCAACTGGATGGGTTGCAACGCCCTTTGCCATGCGAGCAACCGGAGCTGGCTCCCTGGGGCCTCAGCTTCTGGCGGCTGCGCTTTAGTCCTCGTGGTCGTCAAAAGGGTCGGTGAGGCCCTTGGATGGGGGGCCAAACGCCTGGTAGATCCCGAAGCCGGTGAGGGACAGCAAGACCACCAACACGGTTAAGGCGACCGAAAAGGCTGGGGATGTGCTGTTGAGTGTGGGATCCATCTCCTTCGATCTCGAGGGGCGTCGTGGGGGGTGTGGCGGGGGTGTTGGACGGAGGTGTTGGGTGGGGCTTCGTCACAACTCTCGACAGCCCCTCGTGAAGGAGCCGGCAGGACCCTTACAGTAACCAGCACGCTGACCCGTCCGAGAGGATCGAGCCTCCATGGCCCAACGCACCCGACTGGGAGACATTCTGCGCCCCCTGAATTCCGAATACGGCAAGGTGGTGCCTGGCTGGGGAACCACCCCCGTGATGGGCATTTTCATGCTCCTCTTTCTCGTGTTCCTGCTGGTGATCCTGCAGCTCTACAACAAGTCTCTTCTGCTTGAGGGGATCAACGTCAACTGGAACAGCGCCGCCTAACTCCGCCTCCGCCTCCCCCAGGATGAACATCTTCGGAATCGGCCTTCCAGAAATGGCCGTGATTGCGGCCATTGCCTTGCTGGTGTTCGGGCCGAAACGGCTGCCGGAGATGGGCAAAACCCTGGGGCGCACCCTCAAGGGCTTCCAGAGTGCGTCCCAGGAATTTGAGAAGGAGTTCCGTTCAGCCCTGCGCACGGAGGAGGACGATCCCCTGGTCCTGGCTCCACCGACCACCCCCCCATCCGCAGAAGCCACCGAAGCGGTGAGTGGCAAGGATGGGCTAACCTCAACCCTCCCGCCGCCCTCGGCCTGAGCCTGCGCGGTGAACCTTCAATTGTTGGTGGGGCTGGGCAATCCCGGCCCCCGCTATGCCCATACCCGCCACAACGTGGGCTTTCTCGTGTTGGAGAGGCTGGCCGCTGATGCGGGCCAGGGGTTCCGCTCGCAGAACAAACTGCAGGGTCTGGTCGCTGAGCTCGGAGTCGGCCCGGAGCGCATGCGCCTGCTCATGCCCCAAACCTTCATGAATGAGAGTGGCCGTTCCGTGCGGGCTGCCCTCGACTGGTTTGGCCTCGGGGCCGATCAGCTTCTGGTGATTGTGGACGACATGGATCTGCCTTTGGGGCGCTTGCGCTTGCGCTCCACGGGCAGTGCGGGGGGGCACAATGGTTTGCGCAGCATCATCCAACACCTGGGCACCCAGGAGTTCGCCCGACTGCGCATCGGCATCGGTGCCCCGGCTGGCGATCCGCGGGACCGCAAGAGCCACACTGTGGGCCACGTGTTAGGCCCCTTTTCGGCCAGCGAACAACCCATCCTTGCCCGGGTGATCGAGGAAGTGACCAGCGGCGTGGCCCTGATCCGCCAGCGGGGACTGGAGAGGGCGGGCAACCAACTGAACAGTTTCCGTGCCCTTTCCGAGGCATCCTGAACCACCCGTGCCAGCCTCTCTCTTCCTGCCGTGAGTCGCCTCCCCTCGACCACTGCCCAGTTGCGAGTCCTGCATCAGAGCTTCCATCCCTGCCGGCTTGAGGGGGAAGTGACCGCTGGCGGCTTTCACTGGACCTTTTGCTGGGCGTTTGATCGGGGTGAACTGATCATCGAGCCCTCCCTAGGTCGTGCCCTGATCCAAGATGCCCTCCTGCGTTTTCTGCTGCGGGCGGATTACCAGTTGGAGCCGGGGGGAGACTATGCCTTTGTGGTTAGGGCCTCCTTGTGAGGGGATGGCCGACCCACCGCTCCAGCAGCAGCTGGGCCACGATGTCGTCCCAGTCTCGGGGCGGTTGGCGCAGCCCTTCCGGGAGAACACTCCGCCACCCTCGAGGGGGTTCGATCTCCCAATAGCGCCGTCTGGCCTCCAGCGTGGTGCCCCATTCCGCCGTGGCATGCACGGGCAGCACCCCCGCCAACTTCGATTGCCAGGCCTGGCTCCCTGTGCCATCCCCCATCACCAGGGCGGTGATCAGACCAAGCCGGCGCCATTCCAGGAGGCGTTCCAAACACGCCTCCGGCGGGAGGACACAGGCCTCAAGGATCTGGAGTCGGGAGACATCGGTGCGCACCAATCCGCATTTGCTGCGGCCGGGATCCAGGCCGGCGAGGGGGCCCTCCGGCGCAGCTGGTGGAGGGGAGGGGAATCTCATGGGCTCCAGCGCAATTCCACGGCGATGGGATCTGGCGTGTCGGCATTGGCGATGGTCACGGCTTCGACGGTGGCCCGCACACCCTCCGGGCGCTGGCTTAGGGCCAGGCCCAGTTTGTTGAATCCGGCCCCATCCACCTGCAGACCATCCACCAAGGTGCCCTGACGTTGGGCCTGGGTGAAGGCGGCCGCCAGCAGCAGATTGAGCCGGCTGCGCACCTCTTCTGGGGAGCGCACGTCGCCATCCAGCACCGTTCGGGCCAACACATCGCCCCGACGGACCACGTTGCGGTTGGGTCTCAGATCAGGGAACGCCAGCACCCGTTTTTCGCCCCGAAGGATGTTGGCCGCCGAGCGAATGGTGACCACCCAGACCCCTGGCTTGCGCAGGGCTTGATCGAGTCGCTCGATGTCGCTGCGGGGGACCAGAAGAATCTGACGATCCGCCTTCTGCCCTGGCAGCAACACGCGGAAAGCGGCGGCGTTGGCTTCCTGAAGAAGAGCGTCGATCGACTGGCGGCCATCCTCCTGCCGCCCCAGCCGGATGCGGGCCATGGCCAGGGGCTGGCCGCTGGCGATCAGCACATCCCCTCGGCGCAGGGCGATCACCTTGCCTTCCAAGTCCTTCAATTCCTTCGCGCCGGCCTCGATGCGGGCGCGCACCCCAGCGAGCTCCTGCTCGGTGCGTTGGATCTCGGCGTCCCGGCCCTTGACTTCCCGCGTCAAACGGTCCCGTTCCGCCTCCAGCCGGCGGCGCTGGCTCTGCAGGGGTTCCAGTTCCCGCCTGAGGGCTCCCACGCGCTGTTGGGCCAGGCCCAGGGCTTGGGTCACTTTTCGCTCGCTGGCGATGGCGGCTTGGCGCCCCTGGAGGGCGCGGTTGCGCTCGATCCGGCTCTGCTGCAGCTGCCGCTGATTGGTTTTGAGTTCCTCTTGGTTGCGTTGCAGATCGCTCTTGGAGCGCTGAAGGTTGGCTTGGCTGGTGGAGAGGGCTTGGCGACCTTCCCTCAGGCGATCCTGCAGCTGGTCGAGCTCGAATAACCCCACCCGCAGGCGCTCGCTCACCAGGAGCATCAATCCCAGGGAGATCGCACTGATCAGGCTGCCCGTCAGGGCAGTGATCACCACTGCGGTCTTGCGGGGCCGCAGATTGAACAAACTGAGACGGGCCTTGCCAACTTTGCTGCCCAGTCGATCTCCCAGGGTGGAGAGGATCCCTCCCAGCAGGAGCAGGGCGAGGATCAGCAGCCACCCCGACACACGACCTCCCAATTGGCTTCAAGTATCTCTGCCGTCCGTCCCCTGGCCGGTGAGGGGAGCCGGATGCTCAGCTGAACCGTTTGGCCAAGGCAATGGGATCGAAGACGGTGATTTTCTTGCGATCAATTTGCACAAGTCCATCGTTGCGCAGGTCGCCCAGTAGGCGGGTGATGGTGACGCGCGTGGACCCGATGGCTTCGGCGATGGCCTGATGGGAGAGGCGAAGGTCAATGGTGATGCCATCGTTGCCGGGCACGCCAAAGTCGCGGCAGAGAACGAGCAGAAAGCTCACCAGCCTGGAGGACATGTCCCGATGGGTGAGCGTCTCGATCATGGTTTCGGTTTGCAGGATGCGGGAGGACAGCCCTTGGAGCAACAGCAAGCCCACACTCGCATCCTGTTCAATGGCGCGGCGCACGGATGTGGCAGGGGCTGTGACCAGCTCGACACGGGTGAAAGCGATGGCGTGATAGAAGCGGTCTGATCGCTGTCCTGTCAGCAGAGAAAGCACCCCGAACAGGCTGTTTTCTCGCAACAAGGCCACGGTGATTTCCTCTCCGGATTCGTAAACCCGCGAGAGGCGCACGGCGCCACGCCTTAGGAGATAGACCCTCTCGGCAGGATCCCCTGGGAAGAAGATCGTTTTTCCCCGTTCCACACTTTCGCTGCTGCTGCCCGCCAGGGAGGGCATCACCTCCAGCAGGGTGGGGAAGTTGGCCGCCAGGCCAGGCCCGCTGGGAAGGGGACTCACCGCTGTCCCCCGGGCAGGTGTTGGGTTGTAACGGCTGAATCCCTGGCTGCCGACCATCGATGAAGGCCCAATGGGCGCAAGCTACGGATCACCTTTCAGGAATCTTGTAGCACAGCGCACCTTTTTGGCCTTGGATGCGCGGACGGCCGTTTGAGCGGGATGGCTCAGGTGGGTGGGATCGGAGGGGTCTCGCCGTTTTCCGCTACATGTAGTGTGCAGCGTCCGGAGATCCCGCTACATTCTGAGCATGGGTGAGTGGTCTCCTCTCGCCTGCTCCATCGGCCGAGCCCTCGGTCCGTTCCTCGCTGTCGCTTCTGTGTCGGCGTGGAAGGTTTGTCGATGTTTGTTTAGGACCCCCCTGTTGCCCCTGCCGCGCCACCGATGACTGCCCGCCTCGCCCACCCTGGCCCTCACCAGCGCAACGAGGCTCCTTCAGTGTCCTTGCGGCTGCTGCAGTCCCCCAGCCTGCAGCTGGCCTCCCAGCCCGAGGGGTTGCTTCAGATTCACACCGCTCCCCACCGCGGCAGTTTTTCCGGGGTGCTCAGCCAGGCGTTGCGGGCGGCTGGGCTGGGCAGCCGGGTGCTGGTGTGCCAGCTGTTGAAGGGCGGGGTGGGCCAGGGGGTGAAGGGGAGTCAGATGCTGTGCGGACGCCTGCAATGGCTGCGTCCCGCCACGCCGCGCTGTTTGGAAACCTCCGCGGAGCACCTTGTTGAGGATCCAGAAGAGAGCGGTGGGGTGCGCCAGGCTGTTCGCGAGATTTGGCTCTACAGCCGCGATCAATTGTTGAGGGAGCGGGTGGATCAGCTGGTTCTCGATGAGTTGGGCCTGGCCATCGAACTGGGCTACGTGCCTTTGGCGGAAGTGCTGGACACCCTGGAGAAGCGCCCCCCCCATCTGGATGTCATCGTTACCGGGCCGGCCATCCCTGAGGCGCTGATGGCCATGGCCGATCAGGTGACCGAGCTGCGCAGAGTGCTCTAGCCCTCCGCCCGGGGGAGTGGATGCGCGTAGCCTCTCTCCCCAAGGCCTGACTCGAGCTGCCCCATGCTCAAAAACGACCGCTGGATCAAAGAGCAGGCCGCCAAGGGGATGATCGAGCCCTTTCAGCCCTCACTGGTGCGCCATCTCGATCCCCAAGCCCGCAGCCAGCCCGTGCTCAGCTTTGGCTGCAGCTCCTACGGCTACGACCTGCGCCTCTCAGCCAGCGAGTTTCTGATCTTTCGCCATGTGCCCGGCACGGTGATGAATCCGAAGCGATTCAACCCCGACAATCTGGAGCCCGCGCCCCTCCACCAAGATGAAGACGGCGCCTATTTCATCCTTCCCGCCCACTCCTATGGCTTAGGGGTGGCCCTTGAGAAGCTGCGGGTTCCTCCCACGATCACCGTGATCTGCCTCGGCAAGAGCACCTACGCCCGGCTCGGCATCATCGTGAACACCACCCCAGCCGAGGCGGGCTGGGAAGGCCATCTGACCCTGGAATTCAGCAACTCCTCCGGGGCTGATTGCCGCATCTATGCCAGTGAGGGGATTTGCCAGCTCCTGTTCTTTGAGGGAGATCCCTGCGACACCACCTACCAGGACCGGGCGGGCAAATATCAGAACCAACCCGAACGGGTGACCTTGGCTCGGGTCTGACCTCGGGGTGCCCATGGCAGCGGGGGCGCCCCCCTCAGGGGGCGAGACGGGCTTTGTGCAGCCGGCTCTTCTCGTACCAGGCTGCGATCTCCGGTGCCCAGGCCTGAAGGTGGGGCCACATCAGATCACAGAGGGCTCGGATTTCCTCCTGGGCATCGAGCTTGGCCCTCAGATCAAGGAAATGAAGGAACGCCCGCAGGCTGAAACTCACCACGAAATGCTGGCGGTAGTCGAAGGGGAGGATCCCGCGGGCATGTTCTTCGGCGAAACCGGCGGCAAGCAGGTCGCGGTAGCGCTCGGCGGCGGCTCGGCAGATCTCTAGATCCACAGCTCTCTGTTCTGCCGTGTAGGAATACTTTTTCCCCTGGCGGTCGCTGTAGTCGCCCACTGGCCGCAGATAGAACACCTCTTCCAGATCGAGGTCCCCATTGGCGGCGCGGCAGATGCGATCACCCGTGTAGCGCATGGATTGCACATCAAAACTCACGCCCACCCGGTGGGTGCGGGCCTGTTGCATCACGGAGTGGGGAAACCAGCCCACGTTGAGCACGATCTGGCCATGCTCCAACGGGCCGTAGTGGCCCCGCTCGCCAGCCAGGAGGCGCTTGACGCAGATCTCACCGGCTTGCTTTTCCTCTGGCCAGGCCTGCCGTTCGGCCGCCACGAAACCCTCGCTGTAGTCCTGGTGCATGGCGGCATAGACGCACTGCTGGGGATTGGGGGTGGCGGCAATGGTCTCGACGCGAAAGCGGGGATCAAACAACCGTTCAGCCATGGCTGCGGGGAGCGATGGGGGTGGATTGGGGAGCAGCTGGCTCCTCCGCCAAGGCGCTTGTGGGAGCCGAGCCGCTCAGGGCAGGAAGGGGATCTCCGGCCACCAAGGCCGCCCCAAGGGCCTCCAACTCCACCGGGCTGCGGGCACCGATCACCTGGCCCAGCCGTTCCCCCTTGGGATCAAACAGTTCGAGGTGGGGAATGCCATTGACTCCATAGCTCTCGATCTGGGGCTGCCAGCGGGGGTTGTCGACGTTCAGGAGCACCACATCCAGTTGCCCACTGTGGCGCCGCTCCATGGTCTCCATCGCTGGTGCCATGGCCCGGCAGGCCTCACACCAGTCGGCGTAGAACTCCACCAAGGTGGGGCGGCCGTTGGTCAGGGCCGTGCTGAGCTCAGGGGACTGCCGCGCCAGCCTCTCGAGCGCCGCCTCCGGATGCAGACCTCCCCTCAGCCAGAAGAGCGCCAAGGCCAGCAGGGCAGCCACCGCGGCGAGCAGCATGCGCTCGAGACGACCAAAGGATGCAGCTGTGGCAGGTTCGCCCATGGGTGGCGCGGCGTGGTTCATGCAACGATCCGACCTTAATGGTTCCGGAATCGGCACCGGTTCTTGATGCCAGGCTCCCCTTGCTAGGGTCCGTTCAACCCCAATTGGGCCGTGAAGCGGCGCCTCACCCTCCACTTCCCCCGCGACACGGTGCACCAGCCGATTACCTACCGGTTGGCTGTTGATTTTGATGTGGCGTCCAAAATCTTGCGCGCCCAAATTGCTCCCAACCAAAGCGGCACCATGGTGGTGGAGCTTTCTGGTGATATTGATGAATTGGATGCCGCTGAGCTCTGGCTGGAACGCCAGGGGCTGCGGCTCAACAAAGCCCGCAGTGAAATCCGCATTGATCCAGAGCTCTGCGTGGATTGTGGGCTCTGTTCCGGGGTGTGCCCGAGCGGAGCCCTTTCCTTCCCTGTGGCCCAGAGCCGTCTGTCCTTCGATGCGGCCCGTTGCCTGGTTTGCGAACAGTGCCTTCCCAGCTGTCCTTTTGGAGCGATCAGCCTCGCGCTGGAGCCGGGATGAGCACATTTCTTCGCTACCTGCTTCTCCCCTTTCGGGCCCCGATGTTGCTCATCCTGTTTGTGGTGAGTGCCTACGTGGGTCTCGACTGGAGCGTGAGCAGACCAACCGTGGCGGGACTGGACGGGATGGAGAGCCTGGCCTGGGCCATGGAGTGTCTGCAGGCGGTGGTGGTGGTGCTGGTGTGCACCCTTCCGGATCTGCTCTTGCGCCAGATCTCCTCCCTCATGGCCACCAGCCGCGTTGTGAGCCTGGTGGCCTCCCTCCTGGTCGTCACCGTGGTGGGCATCTACATGCTCCATCTGGAGATGCTCGCCAACGTGTTGGTGCTGGGCAGCAGCGTCCTCCTGGCCCGCTTGGACATGGTGCGGGCCAGGCTGGTGCCCCCGCCATTGGTCACCCTCCTGCTCTTGGTGCTGCTGGTGCTCGGGGGCGCCTCCTTGGGAAGGTTGGTGGCTTCAGGCACCCTGGGCCCGATGCTCCTGCCCCCGGGGCTGAAGGGTTAGCAGGCGGGGCGGCGCTCCTGCTTGTAGCTCCAGACATTGCCAAGCACTTTCTTCACGTAGATCCGGGTTTCTGGATAGGGAATGGCTTCCACCCACAGTTCCGGGAAGCGGTTTCGGTCGGGTGTCTTCCACCCCTGCACGGCCCCTGGGCCCGCGTTGTAGCTGGCCACCGTTGCCAGGGGGTCTCCCTTCCACTGATCGACCAGAATCCTGAGATATTTGGCACCGAGAGCGGCGTTGCGCCCTGGCTCTTGCAGTTCCTGGAGGTCCACCGTGGTGCCGGCCAGCTCCGCGGCCGTGGCGGGCATCAACTGCAGCAGCCCCACCGCACCCGCTGAGGATTGCACGGCCGGCGTGAAGCGGGATTCCTGCTTCGCCACCCCCAGCAGGAGGGGGACTGCCAGCCGCTGGCTCTCCGCTGCTGGAGTGAAGACGTCGAGAAAACGGAGTGGATGGAGGCTTCGCTCCAGCTGGGGCAACAGCGAGCACTGGTCAGGCTTGAGCCTGAGGGCGGCCCTCTCCAGCTGGCCCAGGCCCGTCCAGTCGTCCCCCACCCCCTGTCGCAGCCTGCCCTCCACCAGCAGGTCCCCACTTTCGGTGGGGACCTCTCCGCCCCGGCGGACCCGCCAGCTCTCCCAGGCTTCTGTGGGCTGATTCAACCGCCAGAGTTGATCCAGGGTCGGATCCCCACTGGCCAGGGGCTGCCAGCTTGCAGGGGGTTTGGGGCGGCTCTGGCCGGATGGGCCCTCTTCCAGGGTCAGGTCTTCTTTGCCTAGCCGGGTGGAGGCCCGCCAGCCGTAGTAACCGCCAGGGTGGTGCACCAGTAGTTGTTTCCAGGTGAGCGTGGCTTCTTC
>JBIIJA010000210.1:0-4640 GCA_044234195.1 Cyanobium sp.
GGGGGAAGCCATCTGGCGCATTCATGAAGAAAGCTCCGTGAGCTCCATGTTTCGTTGAGCCGACGGGAGTGGCACGCATGACCTTTGCGCTCCGCCGGGCGACACACCTGCCCAGCAGCCATGGCCACCGCTCTCTCAAGCGGTGGATCGCCTTCCTTCTATCCTGCTGCCCCATCCTGGGGCTCGCCGTTTCCCTCCCGGCAACGGCCCAGCAAGGACAGCTGCCCAGGCCCAAGGGGCGCCGGGTGGGGGTCTGGCTGACCAACAGTCCAAGCCCCCTTTACTACGACGCCGCCCGCATCGAACGGGCTGTGCAGGAGTTGGCCGCGGCGGGATTCAACACGCTCTATCCCAATGTTTGGAGTCGGGGAACCACGTTTCACAACAGCCGTTATGCCCCGATCGAACCGGCCCTGGCCCAGGTGAATGCGGGGCTCGATCCCATCTGCCGCCTCACCCGATCCGCCCAGAGCCGGGGCATGCAAGTGGTGCCATGGTTTGAATACGGCCTCATGGAACCCGCGGACGCCCCGGTGGTGCGGGCCCACCCCGATTGGCTGCTTCTCCGTGCCGATGGCAGTGCCCTCTACGCCATGCATGGGGCGAACCTGCGCACCTCCCCCCTCAAGGATTTAAGGGTGTGGCTCAATCCTGCCCATCCCCAGGTGCGGCGACGCTTCATCGGCTTGATTGCGGAGATTGTGCAGCGCTGTGGCGTGGATGGCATCCAGCTGGATGACCACTTCGCCTGGCCCGTGGAACTGGGCTATGACGACACCACCCGGGCCCTCTATCGCGCCCAGACGGGAAGGGAACCACCAAACGATTTCACCGATCGCTACTGGATGCGCTGGCGGCGGCAGCAGCTCACGAGCCTCCTGCGGGAGCTGCGCAGCCAGATCCAGCAAGTGTCTGGGGCCAAGCGCCTGGTGATCAGCCTCTCTCCGGGCCCCTTTCGCTTCGCTTACAACCAATGGTTGCAGGACTGGGAACTCTGGGCCCTTGGAGGCCTGATCGATGACCTGGTGGTGCAGAACTACGCCTACTCCGTGAAGGGCTTTGCCAAAGATTTGGACCAGCCTGCCCTGATCAAGGCCCGAAGCTGGGGCATTCCTGTGGAGATCGGCATCCTGGCGGGATTTGGGGGCCGCACAACCGACATGGCCACTCTGGGCAAAAAGGTGGATCTGGCCATGGGCCGAGGCCATGGGGTGATCTACTTCTTCTGGGAGGGACTTTGGGGCCAGTTCGCTGGTCCGGAGGGCGGGGCCAACCGACAGGCGATGTTTCGCCAGCTTCACCTGGAGGCCCTGGGCCGGGGGGGGGTGCATTCGGATTTCGGCCTGCGCAGCCCATCCCGCCCCGCCACCCTGGCGCCCTTGCCCCTGCCGCTCCGGCCCGCAAACCAGAGCCCCCTGCGCCGCCCGCCACCGCCGCCGCCGCCCGTTGAGCCCTCCATCCTGCGGCCGTCGAGAGTGGAGTAGGCCGCCCTTTCAGGGCGCCAACCTTCCCATCTCCCAGCCCTTCACCAGGCGATACACCACAGGCACCACAAACAGGCTGAGCAGGGTGGCCACAAACAGCCCGCTGAACACAACCGTGCCAATGCTGATGCGGCTGGCGGCACCCGCTCCCCTGGCCAGAAGGAGTGGCAGGAAGCCCACCAGCGAAGAAATGGCCGTCAGCAAAATGGGCCGCAAACGGGCCACGGCCGCCCCATGAATGGCCTCCCCCAGCGGCAGGCCCTGCCTCAGGCGCTGGTTGGCAAATTCCACAATCAGAATGCCGTTTTTGGCGGCCAGGCTCACCAGCACGAGCAACCCCATCTGGCCGTAAACATCCAGGGGCAGCCCCCGCAAAGCCAGGCCAAGCAGGGCCCCCAGAAGGGCCAGGGGAACGGTGACCAGGATGATCAAAGGATCGAGAACATTTTCATAGAGCGCCGCCAACACCAGACCCATCACCAGGATGCCCAGCACAAACGCCCTGCTGTTGCCGCCGCTGGAGCGGGCTTCCTCCCGGGCCAAGCCCACCCACTCCAGCGCCAGGGCGTCGTTGTCTCGTCGTTGCTGCAGGTCCTCCAAGAGGGCCATGGCCTGGCCCGTGCTCACCCCGGGGCGGGGAAGGGCTTGCACCGAGATGGAGCGCAAGAGGCGGGAATGCTGAATCGTGGTGGGACCCGCGCTGCTTTCGATCCTCACCAGCTGGGCCATGGGGATCAGCCGTCCATCACGAGCCCGCACCCGCAGGGCCAACACGTCGTCCACCCCCTGGCGGGCAACGCCATCCAGCTGCACAATCACACGCCGCACCTGCCCATCCTCAAAGCTGTCGTTGACGTAGTCGCTGCCGAAGCTGGCGCCCAGCAGATCCACCACGTCGGCCAAATCCACGCCTAAGGAAGCCATCTGCAGCCGGTCGGGGGTGAGACGCAGCAAGGGGGAACCGGCAGAGAAGCGCGTGGACACGCGCTCAAAGGCCGGCCGGCCCCCCAAGGTGAGCCCCTGGGCCTCGCCCAGAAACGCCCGCACCTCCTCCTCGAATTGCTCCAGTTTCAGCCGGCCGTTGCTGGTGTCGAGCAGATCCAACTGCAAGCCCCCTTCCGATCCGAAGCCCCGCACTGAGGGCGCCTCGCTGAGCTGCACCGCTGCTCCGCTCACCTGGCGCCGCAGAGCCCCTTTAAGCCTCTCGGCTACCGCGGCGGTGCTCTGATCGGCGCGGGGCCGATCCCGGATGGGGATCAAGCGCAGAAACAACTGGCCCTTGTTGGGGCTGCTGTCGTCAAAGGAGCGTCCCGAGAAAAAGTTGGCACTGGCCAGCAGGGGTTCCTTGCGCACCACCTGCCGCACCTGCTCGAGCACCGCCTGGGTGCGCACCAGGGCGGAGCCCTCCGGCAACACCACCACGCCCCTGAGCTGGCCCGTGTCTTCCTGAGGGATGAAGGTTGTGGGCCGGGTGCGCACCTCCCAGGCGGTGAGCAGCAGCCCCACCAGCAACAGGGCCAGCACCCCCCGCCGGCGGGCCAGGGCCAGATCCAGCAGGCGGCCATAGGGGGCCTCCAGGGCCTCCAACCAGAGACGGGGAGGATCAATCCAGCGCTTCAACCAGGCGGGTTCGCGCTGGTCGGCATGCAACAGCCGACTGGCCGCCACCGGGGTGAACGTGAGGGCATTGATGGTGGAGAAGGCGATGGCCGCGCTAATGGCCAGGGCAATGGGCGCATAGAGCCGCCCCAGGCTCCCCTCCAACCCCAGCACCGGCAGAAAGACCACCACCAGCACAAGGGAGGTGGCCACCACCGCACTGCCCAACTCAGCCATGGCCTCCCGTGCCGCCTGCAGGGCAGGAAGGCCTCCCTCCAGGCGCCGGCCGATGTCTTCACTCACCACGATGGCGTCATCCACCACCAGCCCAGACGCCAGCACCATGCCAAAGAGGGAGAGGGTGTTGATCGACATGCCGGTGAAGCGCAACACCGTGAGGGAGCCGATCAGGGCCACCGGCACGGCCGCAGCGGTGATGAGGGCCAAACGGCTGTTGCCGAGGCCCAGCAGCAACACCACAAACACCAGCAGCACCGAATCCCGCAGGGCTTCCACGGCCCCATCAATGCTGGTGCGCACGGTTTCGGCCTCATCCACGATCACCTGCATCTCCACCCCCGGTGGAAAGCGGGGGGCGATCTCCTCCAGGGCGTCCTGCACCTGGCGCCTCACCTCGAGGGCATTGCTGCCATCTCGCTGATACACCGCCACGGAGACGGTGCGCTGCCCATCCAGGTTGGTGGCAAGGGATTCATAGCTTTCGGTCCCCAGGCTCACCCGACCCACATCCTTCAACAGAGTCACGCCCCCCTCCGCGCTCCGATCCACCACCAGCGCTCCAAACTCCTCCACCGAGCGCAGGCGGCCCTCCATCCGCAGGGGGAGCACCATCTGTTGATCGGGCGGTGTGGGCGCATCTCCGATCTGGCCCAGGGCGGCCAGCACGTTTTGTTGCTCCAGGGCTTGGCGGATCTGGGCGATGGTGAGGTTGCGCTGCTCCAACCGCACAGGATCCAGCCAGAGCCGGAACGCCAGGGGACTCCCCCCGAAAAAGCCCACATCTCCCACCCCTGGCACCCGCCGCAGCCGATCCCGCACCACCTGATCCACCCAACCGTTCAAGAAGGTGTCGCGGTAGGTGGCCGCATCGGCGCTGAAACTCAGCACCAGCAGGAGGTCGTCGGAGCTGCGTTGCACCTGCACCCCAAAACGGGCCACCTGGGAGGGCAACTGCCGTGCCACCACGGTGGCCTGGTTTTGGGTGTTGATCTGGTTGAGCTCGGGGTTGCCCCCGCTAAACACCAGGGAGATGGAGCTGCCATTGGCGGAGCTGGTGGAGCGGATCGAATCCAGCCGCTCCAGGCCATTGAATTGCTTCTCCAGCAGGTTGGTCACCCCTTGCTCCACCGCCTCGGGGCCGGCACCGGGATAACTGGCCCGCACCGTGACGCGGCTGTTGGCGATGGGGGGCAAATTCTCCACCTGCAGCACCGGCAAACTCACCACTCCGGCCAAAAGGATCAGCAGGCTCAGCACCATGGTGAGCACCGGACGCCGGAGGAAGGGATCCGCAATGGAGTTCAACGCCATCCCTTT
>JBIIJA010000201.1:0-4818 GCA_044234195.1 Cyanobium sp.
CCAAGGGATCCTGGCAGGCCCACAAGGGTTCAGGGGGAACTCACCGCCGCTGCCCCCTCAGCTGGCGGTGAGACCCCTTCCCCCTTGCCAAGGAGGCTCGCCTGGGCCGCACTCAGCCGGCCTGCCTTGAGGAGCACCTCAGTGATGCGCCCAATGGTGAAAACGGCATGGAGCTGATAGCCGGCCTCCTGGAGGCGCTGCCGACCGCTGGGGCCCCCGCCATGCCTCTGCTCCTCGCTGCCGTGGTCAATCAACACCACCACATCAGAGACCCGGAGCCCCGAACTCTCCAATTTGGCAATGCCTTCGAGCACACTGCCCCCGGTGATCAACACATCATCGACAACAACAACTGTTTCACCCTCCTGAAAGTCGCCTTCAATCAGGCGTCGTGCCCCATGGGCCTTCACTTCTTTGCGGGGATAGATCAGAGGTTTATGGAGTTGGAGGGAGAGGCCCGTTGCTGTGGGGAGGGAGCCATAGGGGATGCCAGCGATGCGATCAAATGACAACCCTTCTAGAGAGGCGGCATAGGCATGAAGAACGCGATGGAAGAGATTGGGATCGGAAATGATCTGGCGCAAATCAATGTAGTAATTGAAAATCGCTCCCGAGGCCTGCTTGTATTCACCAAACAACAAACAGCCGTGATCAAACAAATCAAGAATCAACTGCTCCATCGGCTCTGCCACCATTTTGGCGGGCAGCCAGAGGCTGCAACGATCTTCGGATTGGCGCTCCAAGCGCGCCTGCCTGAGTGCCGAGATGCGTTGCTTGAGCTGGGCGGCCCGCTCGGCCATGTCGTCTTCCACCAAGAGGTTTTGGGGGAGGGGCAGCAGGAGGCCATCGGCCGCGTCGGTGAGCCCCGCTTCCAGGAGCGCATCCAGCCGATCTTCCTCCGCCCAGAGACTGCGGAGGATCAAAAATCGCTCCGGCGCCTCGGCCCTCACCCGGGCCAGGATGGCGGGATCACTGGTGCCCACCTCCAGCAACAATTGATCGGGGGTGGCCCAGCGTTGGGCCTCCCGCACAATCCGCAGGTAGAGCGGATCGGCATCATTGGGGTGATGTTGCAACTCCCGGGCCGCGGGGTTGGAGCTGTGGCAGGTGACGACCACAGCCTTATCTGGATACAGCAAAAACGGCGCGGCGATGTCCTGGCCGGGGAGGGGAGAGAGGGTCACCGCATCGGCCCCCAGATCCCGAAAGAGGTAGTGGGCCAGGGCGGATGAACTGTTGAGATCGCCATGCTTGGCGTCCACGATCAGGGGTGTGCTCAGGGGCACCAGCTCCCGCACCTCCCGCAGCAACTCCAAGCCAATGGGCCCCAACGACTGATAAAAGCCAAGACTGGGTTTGTAGGCACACACATGGGAGCCTGTGGCCTCAATCACCGCCTTGATCCAATGGCGGGCCTGGGAGAGAAAGGAGCGCCCAGCCATGCCCCGGCGCAGCGCCCAGCTCTGCAACATTTCCGGGTTGGGATCCAGCCCGGTCACCAAGAGGGACTGCTGGGCGGCGATGGCATCGGTGAGCCGGAGGAAGAAGCCCATCGAGCTGGGGGGAACAAGGCCCCCATTCTCCGTCGATGGAGGTCGGGCCGGCTCAGCCATCCCCAGCCTGAATGGAGGGATAGCGAGGCTCCCAGCGGAGGTCCTCCAGGCACTGCAGGGCCTCTGCCGGGGTGTGGGCACGCTGGGCCAAGCCTTCTTTCAGGGCGGCGAGCGCCACAGCCTCAGCCACGCTGGTGGACACCTGACGCACCTGATGCAAGGAGGGCATCAGGGGAGCATCGGGATCGAGGCTGGCGGGGATCTGATCGGCCAGGGCCTCCACACAGGCATCAATCATGGCCTCGCTCACCTGGGTGGCCCCCACGGCCATCGCCGCATACCCCAACCCAGGGAAGACAAAACAGTTGTTGCAGTGGCCAATCACCCGCTCTTGGCCCTGGTGCCACACTGGCGGGAAAGGGCTGCCTGTCGCCACCAGGGCACGCCCCTCGCTCCAACGGAGGAGGTTTTCCGGGGTGACTTCCGCCAGGGGGGTGGGGTTGGAGAGCGGCAGCACAATCGGGCGCGCCACGCCGCGGCAGAGGGCCTCCACCACAGGCTGATCAAAGGCCCCGGCGCAAGTGGAGGTGCCAATCAACACCCCAGGTTTCACGGCTTCAATCACCGCTTGCAACCCGATCCTGCCGTGGCCATCGGTGGGGAGGGCTTGCACCTGCTCGGCCCGCTTCACGTAGGGGCTCACCGCCTCGCTCCATTGGGCCAAACCCTCATGCACCAAGCCATCCCGATCCAACAACCAGAGCCGATCCGCGGCCTCGCCAGGGCTCAGTCCCTCACGCTGCAGGAGCCGGCACAGGCGTTCGGCGATCCCGCAACCCGCGCTGCCGGCCCCGAAAATCACCAGGCGCTGCTCGCTGAGGCGCTGCCCCAACCCCTTCAACGCTGCCAGCACCACCGCCGCGGCCACCGCGCTGGTGCCCTGGATGTCATCGTTGAAGCTGGGCACCGCGCTCCGATACCGGTCGAGCACCCGCCGGGCGTTGCCCGCCCCGAAATCCTCCCAGTGCACCAAGGCGTCGGGGCACACCTGGCGCACCGCCGCGATAAATGCATCCAAAAAGGCGTCGTAGGCCTCACCACTGAGGCGGGGCTGCTTCCATCCGGGGTAGTGGGGATCCTCCCGCAAATCCGTCCGATCGGTGCCCACATCCAGCATCACCGGCAGGGCCCGACCGGGATGGAGCCCCGCACAGAGGGTGTAAACGGCCAATTTGCCCAAACAGATCTGGATCCCCCCCACCCCCTGATCGCCGATCCCAAGGATTCCCTGGGCATCGGTGATGAGGAGCAATTGGGGTGGGCCGAAGCTCTCGCAGGCCTGGCGGAGCAAGGCCTCCAGCCGGTCCTGATGGGGTGCCGCCAGAAACACCCCCTGGGATGGGCTGCGGTAGGAGTGGCTGAATTGCTGAATGGCCTTGCCCACAGTGGGGGTGTAGACGATGGGGAGGGCCGCATCAATGTGCTCAGCCAGGAAGCTGTGAAAGAGGGTGAGGTTGCGTTCCCTGAGGAATTGCAGATAGGCAAAGCGTTCCAGATCGCTGCCCATGGCCACAAAGGCCAGCCAGCAGCGCTCCACCTGCCGCTCCAGGGTTTCCTCCTGCCACGGGAGGAGGGCTTCCAGCCCAAGCTCTTGGCGCTCCTGGCGGGTGAAGGCCGTGCCCTTGTTGAGCTGAGGATCATTCAGCAGGTCAACCCCTCGCAGGGAGGTGACCAGGGTCGGTACAGCCACAGGGCGGGAGGGGAGCAGGCCCCAGTCTCCCAACTGGCGGACCCCCTAGAGCAGGCGCCAGGGCAACTGCTGGCCCGCATGAAAGGGCACCAGCTCCATCGCCCGCCCCGCGGCATCGTTGAGATGGAGGCGGATCGGCACGGTCTGGCCCTCGCGCCTCAGGGTGATCCTCTCCTCATTGGGGGGCAAGCCATAGAAGGCGGGGCCATGGAGGGAGGCAAAGGCTTCGAGACGATCCAGGGCACCTTCCTCTTCAAAGGCCAGGGCATAGCTTTCCAGGGCGGTGGGGGCATTGAAAATGCCGGCACAGCCACAGGCGGCTTCCTTGGCGGAGCGGGCATGGGGGGCGGAATCGGTGCCGAGGAAGAAACAGGGCTCCCCTGAGGTGGCCGCCTGGCGCAGGGCCAAACGGTGCTTCTCTCGCTTGGCCACGGGCAGGCAGAAAAAATCCGGCCGGAGCCCACCGGCAAACATGGCGTTGCGATTGATGTGCAGGTGGTGGGGGGTGATCGTGGCCGCCAGCTGGGGGGCCGCTTGGCGCACGAAGGCCACGGCTTCGGCGGTGGTGATGTGCTCAAACACCACCTTCAATCCAGGGAATTGCCGCAGCAGCGGCTGCAGATGGCGCTCGATGAACACCGCCTCCCGATCAAACACATCCACCGCGTGGTCGGTCACCTCGCCATGGATGAGGAGGGGCATGCCGATCCGCTCCATGGTCTCCAGCACGGGGGTGAGGGAGGCCAATTCCCTCACCCCCGCGGCGGCATTGGTGGTGGCGTGGGCGGGGTAGAGCTTGCAGGCCGTGAACACCTTCTCGGCAAAGCCCCGCTCAATCTCCAGGGGGTCGCTGTCATCCGAGAGATAGAGGGTGAGCAGGGGGGTGAAGCGGCTGTGATCGGGCAAGGCCGCCAGGATGCGCTCCCGATAGGCCAGAGCGGCCTCCACCGTGGTGATGGGAGGCGTGAGGTTGGGCATCACGATGGCGCGGGCAAACACCCGCGCCGTGGCCCCCACCACGGCCTGAAGCATGGGCCCATCCCGCAGATGGACATGCCAATCGTCTGGACGACGCAGCTCCAGGGTGGGTGGGGCGTCGGGACTCACCATCCGGAGTTGGCAGCGGATCCCCCGGAGAGCCGCTGCAAATGGGCAACGCTCACCTCATCCGGATCAGTTTGGAGGTAGAGATAGCCAGAGCCATCAGCTAGAACAATGGCGCGATAGTTGTAAGCTTTGCCAAGGGAATCTGTTTGCTTGATGGTAGCGAGGCAATCCGGTTGCACCTCAATGGTGCCGCTGTAGGTGGCCTCTTCCACGGTGGGGCCATAGCTGGAGATCGCCAATCCCTTCACCTGGCCGGCGCGCCACTGCTCCCGTTGCACCACCGCATTGGCCTGCCACTGCTGGCCGCGCATGTCCTTGCCCCGTTGCTGGCTCACCACCACCCCATCCAGCAAGGAAGCGGTGCAGGCCTGATCGGGCTGGGCAAACCAGCGGGACACCATCAACACA
>JBIIJA010000082.1:0-7875 GCA_044234195.1 Cyanobium sp.
CGACCGCCATCACGGCGCCTATGTGGCCAATCTCAACGCCCAGATCCCGGCCAACCCGGCTCTGGCCAACCTCAGCCTGGAGGCGCTCCAGGGCCAAATCGCTTCGTTCCCCGTGGCCGTTCGCAACAACGGTGGCGGCCACTGGAACCACAGCCAGTTTTGGGCTGTGATGGCCCCAAAGGGCGGCGGGGGCGCCCCTTCCAAACAACTGCTGGCCGCCATCAACCGCAGCTTTGGCTCTCTGGAAGCCATGAAAACCCAGTTCAACCAAGCGGCGGCCGGACGCTTTGGTTCGGGCTGGGCCTGGTTGATCCGCAAACCCGATGGCAGCCTGGCGATCACCAGCACCGCCAACCAAGACAACCCCTTGATGGACCTGCCCGGCATCGAGCGGGGCACGCCCCTGCTGGGGCTCGACGTGTGGGAGCATGCTTACTACCTGAAGTATCAAAACCGCCGGCCCGATTACATCCAGGCCTGGTGGCCCCTGGTGAATTGGAACGAAGTGAACCGCCGCTTCAACGCCTCCTGATGGCGTTTCTGCATCTGCAACGCTGGAGTGTGCCCATCCTGCGGGTGCTGATCTGGGCCGTGGCGCTGGGCTATCTCGTGGTGGAAGCCAGAGAGGTGGCCAGCCAGCGCCAGCTCACCCAGTTCACCCTCTTTGCCGTTCTGTTTTTGGTGGCCAACTTTCAGATCAGTGTGGTGCGTGCTCTGGAGGCCAACCATCCGGAATCCAGACCGCTCCTTCAGGCGGCCCTGACCATGTTTGTGGCCTCCCTGTTTTCGGTGCTGGATGGGGCGATGGATCACCTGTTCACCGCCCTGCGGGGGGGCTGGAACTCTGCTGTTCTGCCGGCCATCTTTCTGCTGAGCTGGTCGGTGAATCTCCTGAGTGTGGTGTTGGCGTTGGGCTCGATGGAGATGTTCTTCCGGAGTTTGCGGCGGTTGACCGCCCAGCCCTAGGGCTCCATTGTTGAGTCTTCACGTCCCCTTCCGATGACTGGCAATCTGCAGGCGATCGGCTTTCTCCTCACCTGGGTGCTGGGCTGGGCGATCGGCGGGTCGTTGCTGGATGCGGGCTTGAGCCACACTGGCCTGACACCTCCGGAGGGCAGCCCTCTGGGCCACGCCCTCACTTTCGTGCTGTGGAGCTTGCTCTGGGGTGGAGGGGGCGTTTGGCTCTACCGGCACTGGACCGAGCCCTCCAGCCCGAAGCCTTGAGGACAACAGAGCCCCGCTCACACAGACGTCTTCACCCCTATCTCCTAGGCTTCAATTCCTGGCGGGGCCACCAGTCGCCGGAAGGTTTTCTTGCCCAGTTGCAACACGCGTCCGTGGAGGTCGTCGGCACTGGCAAACTCCTGGGCCGGATCGGTGAGCTTCTCGCCGTCGAGCCGCACGCCTCCCCCTTCGATCTGGCGGCGGGCATCGCTGCTGCTCTTGCACAATTTGAGGGCGGCCAGCAGGTAGAAGGCGGTGGCTGGAAACCGCACGGGCGCCAGAGAGAGCGCCGGAATGGCCTGCCCTTGGGCAGCCGACCCGCTGGCGGAAAGGGGGGAGGGTTCGATCGTGGCTCTACCCCCGATGAACTCCACAGACACTTGCCATTCGGCCCCAGGCGCCACCCCTAGTCGCCCCGTGGCGGTGACCGCAAGGGCTTGGGCCTGCGCCGCCAGCGCTGCGGCCTGGCCGTGGCGGCTGGCGGTGACAGCCAGGGCCATGGCCTTTTGCCGCTCCCGAGGATGTTCCGGCAGGGCCGTCAGATCCAGATCCGTGAGCAGCGTCAGATACTCCTCCACCGCGGCGTCGGGCACCTTCTCGAGCTTGGAATACATGTCGAGAGGGGGCTCGCTCAGGCCCACCGTGTTGCCCAGGCTCTTGCTCATTTTTTGCACCCCTTCGGTGCCCGGCAGGATCGGCAGCAACAAGCCAAATTGGGGGGGCTGGCCGAAGTGGCGCTGCAGATCGCGGCCCATGGCCACATTGAACTTTTGGTCGGTGCCCCCCAGCTCCACGTCGGCCTGCACCTGCACCGAGTCGTAGCCCTGCAGCAGGGGATAGAGGAATTCGTGCAGGGAGATGGGGGTGCCGTTTCCGTAGCGGTTGGCGAAATCCTCCTTGGCAAGCATCTGGCCCACGGTGCTGGTGCCCAGCAGCTCGATCACCTGGGGCAGATCCAGCCCCGCCAGCCACTCGCTGTTGCGCCGCACCTCCAGCCGCCCGGGGGTGGTGAAATCCAGCAGGGCCCGCTCCGGCGGCTGGCCCAAACCGAGCTGCACCAGGTAGGTGTCGGCATTGGCCTCCACCTCGGCGGCGCTCAGCTGCACCCGGGTGGCGCTTTTGCCGGTGGGATCGCCGATGCGGGCGGTGAAGTCGCCAATGATCAACACCGCTGTGTGGCCGGCCTCTTGAAACGCCCGCAACTTGCGAAACAAAATGCTGTGGCCCAGGTGGATGTCGCTGCCGGTGGGGTCGATGCCGAGCTTCACCCGCAGGGGCCTCCCCTGGCGCTCCGCCGCCGCCAGCCGGGCTGCCAGGCTCTGCAGCGGATCTGCCGCCAGCGCGCCGCTGCCCGCCGGAAACAGATCGGCCAGGCCCCGGCTCAACCAAGCCGGCAAGCCAGCCCAAGATGGCGCGGCTGCCCGTTGCCCCTCGGCAGGACTGACCGCTCCTGGGCCGTCCCCTTGTGCTCCTGTGCTCACCACCCGCGCGCGGACTGCGGGCGGATCGTAGGCAGGCGCGGTGGGCCCACCTCCATGGTTGGATGCGGCAACCGCGCTGCCACCAGCCATGCGGGTGCTGCTGATCCACCAGAACTTTCCCGGCCAATACCGCCACTTGGCCCCGGCCCTGGCGGCCCGGGGGGATCAGGTGATGGCCCTCGGGGCTCCCGGTGCCCCCGGCCTGCCCGGTGTGCCCCTGCGGCGCTATCCCCTGCCAAAGGAGGTCCCCCCTTGCCATCCCTGGGCCGCCGATTTCCAAACCAAGTGCCTGCGAGCGGAGGCCGTGGCCCAGCTGGCGGCCCAGATCCGCGACGAGGGCTTTGTTCCCGATCTGGTGGTGGGCCATCCGGGCTGGGGGGAGTTGCTGGCCATCAAGGATGTGTTTCCTTCCGTGCCAGTGCTGCACCAGCTGGAGTGGGTGTATCGGCTGGAAGGGGGTGACAGCAGCTTTGATCCTGAATTTCCCCTGGCCAGCCGCCAAGCCCGCAGCCTGGTGCGGCTGCGTCGGGCCCACCAGCTGCTGGCCTTCCACGACCTCGACCACGCCTGGGCACCCACCCATTGGCAGGCGGCCAGCGCTCCGGAAGAGTTCCGCGAGCGCATCAGCGTGATCCACGAAGGCATCGACACCGGTGCCATTGGCCCCAATCCCTCCGCCCAGATCCAGTTGCAACGGGCTGGCCTCACCCTGCGGGCGGGCGATGAGGTGCTCACCTTCGTGGCCCGCAATTTGGAGCCCTACCGCGGCTTTCACACCTTCCTGCGGCTGCTGCCCGAGCTGCAGCGGCGCCGGCCCGCCCTGCAGGTGTTGATCGTGGGCGGGGATGGGGTGAGCTACGGCCAGCCGCCGGAAGGGGGGGGCAGCTGGCGCCAGGCGCTCCTGAAGGAGTTGGCGGGGGAGCTGGCCCTCGATCGCCTCCACTTTGTGGGAAAGGTGCCCCACCCCGTGCTGCACCAGGTGTTTCAGGTGAGCCGGGCCCACGCTTACTTCACCTACCCCTTTGTGCTCAGCTGGAGCCTGCTGGAGGCCATGGCCTGCGGGGCGGTGGTGGTGGCCTCCGCCACTCCGCCCCTCATGGAAGTGATCGAAGCTGGCCACAACGGCCATCTGGTGGACTTTTTCGACAGGGAGGCTTGGCTGCAGCAGCTGGAGGAGGTGCTCTCCAAGCCGGAGCAGCAGCGCTCCATCGCTGCCCGGGGACGGCAAACAGTGGTGGAGCGCTACGACCTGCGCCAGGTTTGCCTGCCCCAGCAGTTGGCCCTGGTGGATCGGATGGCGGCCCTCAGCTGTTGACCTCCAACTGGCCCTTCATTCGCTCAAGGGTTTGCTGCATCTGCTCAAACATCCGCTCGGGCGTGAGGCCAAACTGGCCGAGCTGGGTGCGCAGCTGCTCCACGGTGATCTTGGCTTGGAAATCCTCTGAGAGCTCAAAACGCTTCATGAAAACGCGATAGCGATCCATGATGTCTTCCATCTGATCGATATAGAGCTTTTTGCCCTCCCGATCAAATTTGCCGTAGCCGCTGCCCAGCTGCATCAGCTGCTGATAGTCGGCAAATAGGCGCTTGGCCTCCTCTTGGATGATCTCGGAATCGAAAAAGGCCATGGCGAGGGCTAGGCATCGCTGATCAAGTCCCACAATTCTGCGCAGGAGCTGCTCTGTGTGGGAGTGCGGATCCACGTATCCATTTCGTAGCCATTTCAGCTGAAACCCGCCCCTGCCCTTTGCATCCTGGGCACCAGAGCAGCGCGCCCCATGGATCTCACGCCGCAACTGCCGCTGATGCGCACCAACCACCGCCTGGCTTGGGATCTCTTTGAAGGGGATCGGATCGTGCTTGGCCTGGGCTGCAGGGCCCTGATCGCCGCCATCGTGAGCCAGCGCCCCCCCGAGCAAATTGTGGGCGCGGCCACCACAGAGGCGGCCACGTTGCACCTGGTGGAGAAGGAGCAGCCTGATCTGGTGATGGTGAGCGATCCCCTGGAGGAGGGCTGCGGCCTCACCTTGGTGACCACGCTGAAACAGCGCTGCCCCGATCTGCGCCTCTTGCTGCTGGTGATGGGGGACCACCGCTCGCCACGCCTGCAATCCTGTCTCGACGACTTGAAAGATGGGGTGGCTGTGGTGTCGGATCGGCTGATCGGCAACGGCAGCGGGATGGCGGCCCTGCAATCCCTGCGGGTGGGCGGACGTTTCCTCGATCCCACCCTCGCCAAACCCGCCGCGGCCCTTCCCCAGCTCAGCCAACGGGAAAAGGATGTGATGCGCTGGCTGGTGGCCGGCCACAGCAACGGGCAAATCGCCAGCCGGCTTCTGATCTCTCCAGAAACGGTGAAAACCCACGTCTCCAACGTCCTGATCAAGTTGAAGGTCCACAACCGGCAGCAGGCCGCCCTGCGCATCACCCAATTGAGGCTGCTGGACTCCTGAAGGATCGGCTGACCCCTGGCCGTCCAAGGGCTCCTGCCGCTACCTTCAGGCCGATTCTGCTCTAGGCGCGGCCACCATGGCCCGAAGGCACTGGTTGGACCCCTTGGCCCGTCGGCTGCTGATCGCCTCCGGACACCTTGCGGCGCCTGCGGAACGCTCCTGGCGCCAGGCCGACCAGGACGCCGCTGCCCGGCAAGCGGCCCACGAGGCCGCCGTGGAGCAGGAGCTGCAAGCCCTCAAGCAGGCCCAAGCGGCTGGCCTGGTGGATGTGAATCGGGCGACGGCCAGCGACTGGCGAGGGCTGCCGGGCTGCACGGCCGAGCAGGCCGATCTGTTGGTGCGCCTTCAAGCGCAGGGGGTGCAGCTCAGCGGACCAGACGATCTGCAGCAGCTGCTTCGGCTCGATGCCCCCACCCTCAGGGAGTGGCTTCCCCGGCTCGTGTTCCACTGGTATGGGGCACCAGCCCCCCAACCGCTGGCTCCGGTGGCGATCAACCGGGCAGGTGCCGCCGAGCTCCAAGAGCGGCTGGCCCTCTCCGGGGAGCGCCTGCGGCGCCTGCAGCGGGAACGGACGCGGGGGCCCTTTCGCGATCTGGCCGATCTGCAGCAGCGGTTGCAGCTGCCCGCAACCCTGGTGGAGACCTGGATCGGGCGCGTGTCCTTTGAACCGCCTGAGATTCCACCCCAGGAGCCAACGCGCCCCCCCCAACCCGCGGAACGGGGACCCAGCCTCCCTCCCACCCGCTCCCGTTCCATCCCCCTGCCCAGGCCGGGCAGCCAGCCATGAGCCCCCACCGCCGACCCCGCCAAGGGGACCTCTTCGGCAGCGATCCCCCCTCCCTCCAACCGCTGGCCCACCCAGCTGGCGAGGGCGGCGCCCCCACCCCAGACGCCCTGCCCCTGAAGAGGCGGCAGTTGCTGGCTTGGCAGGAGCGCGTAGCGACCTTCCAATCCCCCCTTTGGAGCTGCAGCCGCGTGAGGGAGCCCGAGCAGGCCAGCCTCTTTGGCGCCCCTGGGGGGCGACTTGGGCCAGAGCCAGCCACCGATCCCCAAACCCTGGCCCGAGCCCTTGAACCCCTGGCGCTACCGGCGGAAAATCTCTCCTTTTGGCGATGGCCCCAGGCCCCCCATGCGGGCCCAGCGCTCTACCTGGTGCTGGATCGGCCCCCTCACCTGAACCAGCCCCTGTTGCTCTACGTGGGGGAAACGGCCTTAGCCGACCGGCGCTGGAAAGGAGCCCATGATTGCAAGAGCTATCTGGCCGCCTACCGGGAGGCCCTGGCCAAAGCCGATCTGGGGGTGAACTTGAGCATCCGCTTCTGGTGTGAAGCGCCAGCGGCCACCGCCGAGCGGCGGGCTCTGGAGCTGGCCCTGATCCGGCGGTGGAAACCTCCCTTCAACAAAGAAACCCGAAGCCGCTGGAGCACCCCCTTCACGGCCGAGGGGGACGGTGTCTGACTCCCCGAGCTCCTGGCTACGATCCAGACCTTCGCCCTGGGCCATGGACATCCGCGCTCTGCCTCTGCCTGCGCGCACCGAAGAGGCTGGTCCCGTCGATCCCCTGCAGGGGTGGAGCGGAGATGGCTTGGTGGTGGGCCTTTTCCAGGGGGAGGAGGACCATCCGGCAAGGGCCCTGTTGAGCACGCTGCTCGGAGAGGGGGCCACCGCCGCGCTGGAGCGGCGCCGCTTTCGGGGCAAGCCCGGCGAGTGCCTCAGCTTCGACAGGCCCGGTGCCGGTCCAGGCTGCCTGACACTGGTGGGGATGGGGGAACCGGCGCGTTAACCCGGGGGGGCCGGGGGGCCCCCCCCCGCCGCGCCCCGGGGGGCCGCGCCCCGCCAGGGTTGCCGGGATTTGGGGCTGCTGCTGCCTGTGGAGGGTTTGGAGCCCCAGGCGGCCGCCGAAGCCATGGCCGAAGCGGCCCGCCTGGGGCTCTACAGCGATCACCGCTACCGCAGTGAGCCTGAGCCCGAGAGCCGTCCGGATCGCATCACCCTGTTGGGCTTGCCCGCTGGCGCGGAGCAGGGGCTGGCGGGGGTCGATGCGGTGTGCGCCGGTGTGGAACTGGCTCGCCAACTTGTGGCCTCGCCGCCCAACCACGGCACCCCCGAGGCGCTCGCCCAGACGGCCGCCCAGATCGCCAGCGACCACGGGCTCACCCTGACCGTGCTGGAACGCAGCGACTGTGAGGCCCTCGGGATGGGGGCCTACCTGGGGGTGGCCCAGGGATCGGATCTGCCACCGAAATTCATCCACCTCACCTATGTGCCCCCCGGGGAAGTGCGCCGGCGGGTGGCCCTGGTAGGCAAGGGGCTCACCTTCGATTCCGGTGGGTACAACCTCAAGGGTCCCGGCTCCCAGATCGAAATGATGAAGTACGACATGGGAGGCAGTGCGGCGGTGCTCGGGGCTGCCCGGGCCATTGGTCAACTGAAGCCGGAAGGGGTGGAGGTGCATGTGCTGGTGGCCAGCTGCGAAAACATGATCAGCGGTGGAGCGATTCACCCCGGGGATGTGCTGACGGCTTCCAACGGCAAGACCATCGAGATCAACAACACCGATGCCGAAGGGCGTCTCACCCTGGCGGATGCCCTGGTGTACGCCAACAAACTGGAGCCGGATGCGGTGGTGGATCTGGCCACCCTCACTGGTGCCTGTGTCATCGCCCTGGGGGACGAGATCGCCGGCCTATGGTCCAACAGCGATGGTCTGGCGGAGG
>JBIIJA010000053.1:0-9326 GCA_044234195.1 Cyanobium sp.
ATCGGCAGCTGCTGGCGGAGACCTCAGCCGCCTCCATGGCCCAGTGGCCCAGTGGAACACCGGTGCTCTGCACCCGCAACCTCCATGGACTTGGCCTGAGCAATGGGGATCTGGGCGTGCTGGTGGCCAGGGAGGATCGTTGGCTGGTGTTTGGCCAAGATCAGCCGATCTGGTTGGCTCCCTCCCAGCTTTCGGGGGCTCTGGAACCCGCCCTAGCCCTCACGGTGCACAAGGCCCAAGGAAGCGAGGCGGAGAGGGTGATGGTGCTCCTGCCCGAGCCGGAGGGGGCGGATCCCCGACTCCTCTACACCGCCTTAACCCGGGCCCGGGAGGAGGTTTGGTTGTTCACTCCGCTGGCTGGGTAAGCCCGTGCTGAGATCAACAAATGCAGGAATTTCGCTGTTTAGCAGTGCTTAAATATCAGGAATTCGAAGGAGTTCAGCGATGGAAACCATTGCCCACGAGCGCGTTCAGCGCCCCTGGGGATGGTATGAAACCATCACCTCTGGGGAGGGCTATTTGGTGAAAAGGCTGTGGCTCTCTCCTGGGCGGCGCCTTAGCCTTCAACGCCACCAGCACCGTTGCGAACACTGGGTTGTGGTGAATGGAGAAGGGATGCTGACTCTGGAGGACACCACGATCCAAGCCCAAACAGGCACCACCTTTTTCGTTCCCGAGGGAACACGCCATCGAGCGGAAGCTGGTGCACTGGGCCTGGAGATCGTGGAGGTGCAGCGTGGGGAGATCCTCAGCGAGGCAGACATCGAGCGTTTCGAAGATGATTTCGGGCGCGCCTAATCCGCTGGTTGCCGTTGGCGGACAGCCGCCTTGTGGACGGAGAAAGTGGGGGTTGCGGTGGTAGAATCCCAGTTCACCCTTTGATAGAGCTGACGCAGCTTTCGATCATCTGCTGTTGAGAAGTCATTACCACCGACGTCTTTTGGCCCTTGCTTTTCCCCCTCGCTGGGAAAAGACCACGCCAACGACAAAGGCTTTGAAATTGTGGGTGTTCTCTTTCTTGGATTGTTCCCTTGTGGAATGTTCTTTTTGGGCCAGCTGCAGGTCTGTATTGAAGGATTTTCCTGGCCTTCAAGCCTGAGGTTGAATCTTGTCTGATTGTTTTGTTGGCAGCCCAGCTGCCGTGGCCGATGTCCACCAGGGCTCTCCTGAAACGGCTAGCGAGTTTGCTCGCTTTGGCCTGAGAGCCGAGCTGCTCTCAGCCCTAGAAACCATGGGGTTCCATTCCCCTTCGCCGATCCAGAAGGCGGCGATCCCTGAACTGCTCCTTGGCCGAGATCTGGTCGGCCAGGCCCGCACGGGCACCGGCAAAACAGCTGCTTTCGGCCTTCCCTTGCTGCAGCGCCTCGATCCCGATGAGCGGCGCCCCCAGGCCTTGGTGCTCACCCCCACCAGGGAATTGGCCCTGCAGGTGGCGGATGCCCTCAATAGCTATGCGGCCCAGCTCCCCCAAGTGAGGGTGTTGGCGATTTACGGCGGCGCAGATTTCCGCGATCAGTTGCTGCACCTGCGCCGCGGGGTTCAGGTGGTGGTGGGCACACCCGGGCGGGTGATGGATCACATCCGCCAGGGAACCCTGGATCTTTCAGCGTTGCGCACGCTGGTGCTGGATGAGGCCGACGAAATGCTGCGCATGGGCTTCATTGAATCAGTGGAATGGGTGCTGGATCAGCTGCCCTCCCAGCGTCAGGTGGTGCTCCTGTCGGCCACCATGCCGGCCGAAATCCGCCGGTTGTCGAACCGCTATCTCCACGCCCCTGCCGAGATCACCATCCACTCCCGCAAGGGGGAGGGGGGCCGGATCCATCAGCGCTTCCTCGTTGTGCAGCCCCAGCAGAAGCAGCAAGTGCTGCAACGAGTTCTGGAAGCCGAGGGAGCGGGGGGCGTGATCATCTTTGCCCGCACCAAGGCAGTCAGCCTCTCCCTGGCGGAAGCTCTGGAAGGCCAGGGACACAATGTGGGCTTGCTCAATGGGGATGTGGCCCAAAACCAGCGGGAGCGCACGGTTCAGCGGCTGAGGGATGGTCAGCTGGATGTGCTCGTCGCCACAGATGTGGCCGCGCGAGGACTGGACGTGGATCGCATCGCGCTGGTGATCAACTACGACATGCCCTTCGATGGTGAGGCCTACGTCCATCGGATTGGCCGCACAGGACGGGCAGGGCGGTCCGGTGCCGCCATCTTGTTTCTGACCCCGCGGGAAAAACGCTTCCTCGGCGAACTGGAACGGGCGGTGGGGGAGACGATCGCGCCGATGGAGGTGCCCACCAACGCCAGCATCAATCAAGGGCGACTCAATCGGCTGGAATCCAACCTGGCCGCCCACCTGGGTGACTCACCCTTCAGCGAAGAGGAACAGGCCTTGTTGCGGGAGGTGCTGCAACGCCTGGTGCGGGAGCAGGGGGTGGAGCCAGAGCGCTTGGCCGAGGCCGCTGTGGCGCTAGCGCTGCAGGGCAAGCCCCTGCTGTTGAAAGAGGAGAAGCTGGAGGCCAGTGTGGAGCCAACAACCAAACGGCGCCAACGGGACCCGCGAAAAGAAGAGGGGGATCCGGGCCCGGAAGCCCACATGGAGCGTTTTCGTCTGGAAGTGGGCTGGCGGGATCGGGTGAAGCCCGGCAATATCGTGGGCGCCATTGCCAATGAAGGTGGCCTGACGGGGCGATCGATCGGAAAAATCCGGATCTATGACAGCCACACCACCGTGGATCTCCCCCGGGGAATTCCTGAGGAAGTGGTGGCCAACCTTCAAAAGCTGCGGGTGATGAACAAGGAACTCCAACTGTCGCGTCTATGAGTCAAGCTCGCCGTTCCATCCCCTTGGCGGTGTTGATGGGGATCGCAGGCCTCACGTTGGCTGGCGATCCCGGAAGGGCATCCGGCCTGGCGCCTATGGTTCAGGCCTATTGCCTCGCCGCGTTCCAGCAGGAGATGTGGCAAGCGGGGAAAGTGGCGCCAGTGGGGATGGCTGATTTTGCCTGCCGCTGTGTGGTGGATCAGCTCACAGAGGGCACAAGCCTCCCCTCCGCCCGCACCTATTGCCGTGAATCCACGGCCCGGCGCTATTCCATGTGAGAGGCCCGTCCCAGGGCGTCAGGCGCACATCCGGGTGACCTGTCCCGTGGAGAGGGAGGAGATCTCTGTCAGGGAAAGCCGTTCGATGGCAAACACCAGGGAGGGTTGGGCTTCCGGGGTTTCCTGAACCAGCAGGGTCTGCAGAAGGTCAAACAGGTCCTGGGGTGCCAGCTCTCCGTCCTCTCTCCAGGAGAGGCTCCAGGGCACCGGCGGAGGGGGGAGGGGAGGGATCATTGGGATCGGTTCAAATCAGCGTTTGCTGACAATGGGGCCAGTTTGCCGGGTTCGCTCCGGCTCTTCCACTTTCCTTCCACCTCCCTTCACATCCCTCAATGATTCAGGAAGGCGAGGTTGTAGCTTGGCCAAGATTCCATCGTGTTTAGGCTTCCTTCGGCACGCTCAGCCGGCCTCGACCCCGCAGAAGCTTTCTTGGTCCCTCAAGTTGGCTTCCCATCTGGTCTGCACCGTTCACTGATCTTTCCTGGGACACCAGCACCAAACGAATCTGTTCCAGGACCTCTTCTCGAATGACCATTTACGTTGGCAACCTCTCGTTTCAAGCCGAACGCGAGGATCTCGTTGACCTTTTCGGTCAATATGGCGAAGTGCGCCAATGCAGCCTTCCCCTCGACCGTGAAACAGGACGCAAGCGTGGGTTTGCGTTTGTGGAGTTGGCCGATGCCGATGCCGAACAACGCGCCATTGACGACCTGCAAGATGTGGAGTGGATGGGCCGCATGATCCGAGTCAACAAGGCCACCCCCAGAGAGGGTGGTGGTGGTGGCGGTGGCGGTGCCCCCCGCGCACGGAACGGCCGCGGTGGTGGCTATGGCGAGCGTTCCGCCCGTGTCAGTGACCCTGCCTACTGAACCCCGGCACCCCTTCCCCGGCAAACGGCGTTCGGGGCTGGCTCGGCTGTTTCAGCGCCTCCAGCCCCATCGACGCACCGTCCTCCTGGCTGCGGTGTGCTCCGTTCTCAACAAGCTTTTCGACCTCGCTCCCCCAGTGCTGATTGGCCTGGCCGTGGATGTGGTGGTGCAGCAGAACACGTCCTGGCTGGCGTCTTTCGGCTTGCGCTCCGTGCCCTCCCAGTTGTCCCTCCTGGCGGGGCTGTCGTTTGTGATTTGGAGTGCGGAATCACTCTTTGAATATCTCTACGGCCTGCTGTGGCGCAATCTGGCCCAAACCGTGCAGCACGAGTTGCGCATCGAGGGTTACGACCACCTCCAGAGGTTGGAGATGGCGTTCTTCGAGGCTGGCAGCAGCGGTCAGCTAATCACCATCCTCAACGACGACATCAACCAGCTGGAGCGCTTTCTCGACCATGGCGCCAATGAAATTCTGCAGCTGATCACCACGGTGCTGGCCATCGGTGGAGCGATGGTGGTGCTCTCACCCAGTGTGGCGGGCGTGTCCTTTTTGCCGATTCCCCTGATTCTTTGGGGCTCCTTGCGCTTCCAGCGGCGCTTGGCCCCCCTCTACGGGGATGTGCGGAGTCGGGCCTCCGATCTGGCGAGCCGTCTCTCCAACAATTTGGGGGGCATGCTCACCATCAAGAGCTACGCGGCTGAAGCCTGGGAGCGCTCACAGATGGCCAACGAGAGCAACGCTTACCGCCTCAGCAATCAACGGGCCATTCGCCTCTCCGCAGCCTTTGTGCCCTTGATTCGTTTTGCCATTTTGTTTGCCTTCCTCTCCATCCTGGTGATGGGCGGGTTGCAGGCCTGGCGAGGCACCATTGCCGTGGGCACCTATAGCTTTCTGGTGTTCATCACCCAACGGCTGCTCTGGCCTCTCACCACGTTGGGCCGCACCTTGGATGATTACCAACGGGCCATGGCCTCCACAGACCGGGTGTTGAATCTGCTGGACACCCCCATTGCCATTCCCTCGGGAGATCGCCCCCTGCCGTTGCAAGGCGTTGCCGGGCACATCCAATTTGTGGGGGTGAACTTTGCCTATGGGGAACGCTCGCCCATTCTCACAAACTTCAACCTCGACATCCCAGCCGGCAGCACCCTGGGGATTGTGGGCAGCACGGGCTCAGGCAAGAGCACCATCGTGAAACTGTTGCTGCGGCTCTACTCCATCCAGGCGGGAGAGATTCTTCTCGATGGCGTGGCGATCGACACGCTGAAGCTGGGGGATCTGCGGCGGGCCATTGGGCTGGTGAGCCAAGAGGTGTTTCTGTTCCACGGCACGGTGGCTGAAAACATTGCCTACGGCAGCTTTAGCGCCCCCTTCTCCGCCATCCAACGGGCCGCAACCCTCGCTGAGGCTGCCGCTTTCATCGAGGAGCTACCCAAGGGCTACGACACCATGGTGGGGGAGCGGGGCCAGCGCCTCTCTGGGGGGCAGCGTCAGCGCCTTGCCCTGGCCAGGGCACTCTTGAAAGATCCGCCGGTGCTGATCCTGGATGAAGCCACGGCGGCAGTGGACAATGAAACGGAAGCGGCGATCCAACACTCCCTGGAGAGCATCACAGCGGATCGCACCACTGTGGTGATCGCCCATCGCCTGAGCACCGTGCGCCATGCCGATCGCATTGTGGTGATGGAACAGGGCAGAATTGTCGAATCTGGTCGCCATGATGATCTTCTTGCCGCTGGAGGCGCCTATGCCAATCTCTGGAGGGTTCAGGCGGGATTGCGAGCCAATGAACCGCTTCGGCTTTAGGGCTTTCCTTTAGATGGCTCGTCACCGCTCATCCCGAACTCGTTCCCGGCGAGGGCGCTCCTTTTTTCCACTGCTGTTGGCCACATCCCTTGGCCTCGCTGCGGGCTTTGCCCTCTCCTCCCCCTTGGCGCGCCTGGTGGAGGGCCCCGCGCCAAAGAAGGCCTCTCCATCAGAGTGGAACAACCCCTTCAGTTCCTGGGTCAATTTCGGACAAGACAACGATGTGCTGATTTTGGGAACGGATGTGGGGGGAGGGAATACGGATGTGATCGCTGCCTTGCGGGTGGAAGGCGGCCATACAACGATCACCCAAGTCCCACGGGATAGCTATATCGAAACTGATCAATATGGCCCGATGAAGATTAATGCCCTTTACAACTCCGGCGGGATTGAAGCTTTAAAGAGAGAACTGGCATCCCGCCTTGGCCGCCCGATCCATCACCACATGATTGTTAATCTAGGTGCTATTCGTCGCATTGCAGACACCATCGGCGGCATTGAAGTGAACGTCCCCAAGCGGATGTTCTACACAGACAACACTCAAGGATTATATATTGATCTTCAGCCTGGAGTGCAAACTTTGAAAGGGCGAGAGCTGGAAGGTTTCCTGCGCTTTCGCCATGACGAAACAGGAGATATTGGCCGCATGGAAAGGCAACAACTTGCCGTGCAGGCCCTGTTTCGCAAACTCACCCGCCCCGAAAATTTAGTGCGGCTGCCCGCCCTGGTGATGGTCTCCGGCAAGGACCTGCAGACCGACATGGGCCCGATGGAATTGGGCGGCCTGTTCACCGCCATCAGCACCACCGATTTAAAAATCCACCACCTCGACGGTCGCCCCTTTGACCAAGGTGGAGTGAGCTATCTCGAGATCGATTGGCCAGGCCATTCCGAACCGGGAGCCGCCCCACCCCCAGAGCCCTCAAGCAAAACCCGCAGCTCATTTTTCCTGTTTTAGGGGGCCACGGCTTTCCGGCAGCTGCCCTTCAGCGCCAACTCCTGCGCCAGGACGGCCTGGAGCCCCAGGCGCGCCATTGGTGTTGCCATCGGACCGGCGATCCGAAAGAGTCACCAGTGCCAGGGCTAGGGCCACCAAGGCAAGGGCTGGGCTGGAGGCGGCCACGGTCACTCCCAAGGAAGCGGTGAACCAAATCGAAGCCGCGCTGCTCAGGCCCCGCACCTCGGGTGGCTGGTGACGGTTGCGAGGAGGAGCCACCAAAATTTCGCCCGCCCCCAAGAAGCCCACTCCGGCGGCCACCCCTTGAATGGCACGGCTGCGGGCATCAGGGCCATAGCCAGCGGCCAACACCATCAAACAGGCACTGAGGCCCACCAGCACATGCACCCGCACGCGGTTGGGGTGGGGGAGGTTGCCGTGATGGGCCCGATTGAGCCCCACGGCCAATCCGCAGAGCACCGCCAGCCCCATGCGCAAAAGGGCCTCCAGATCCGGGCTGACGGAGAGGGTGCTCATGCTCTCATCATCCACTTTTGGCTCCGGCTGCGGCCAAGAGGGAAGGAGCCAGAGCTTCGGCTTGGGAAGGCACCCGGGAGAAGGCGGCGCTGAAGCCAGCAAACAGCCAAAGCCCAGGAGCCTCTGCCACCGGGCCCACCAGGGGGTGGCCGTCGGTGCAGAAGCTCACGGGCACCTGCCGGTAGGGAGCTACAAGGGCCGCCAGCTGGGGATCCAGCTGACTCAGGCCCTCCCGGAGGCGCTCCTCCATCCACTGGGGATCAGGGGGCTCCAGGGCGCGCTCTGGATCAAGGGCGGAGGCTGCGGGGGGAATCCAGCTGATCTGCCCCACCACCAGCTCTTGGCCCCAGGGGGCCAGGCCCGCATCCACGATCCAGCTGGCCTCTGGGGTGGTGGCGGAGGCGGCCTCCAGGGCCGGCCGGCGCCAGTGGCGGGGCTGCACGATGCGCCCGCGCCGCGCCTGATCCAGCCAGGGATTGGCTGGCGCATCCCGCGGCACCTGAAGCACTCCCGCCCAACTGTGGCGGAAGCGAGGGGGGAGCGCAGGCCAGAGGGCCCGGCATCCCGCGCACCACAATGTCGGCCTCCAGGGCCGCCTCGCCAGGCCCTGTGGGCGCCAGCTCCAGCCCCCAGGCACCATCAGGCTGAAGACGCAGGGCATCCACCCGCCGGGGAAGGTGATGCACCCCGGCGGCGGCGAGGGCCCGCTGCCGTTGGGCCATCCAGGTGGGGGTGTCGATGCGGGCCAGGGGGAGCGGCAGCCACTGGCTGAGGCGCGAGAGGAATTGGGGCAAACCTGCTCGGGCGTCGTGGAGCACCAGGCCGCTGGGTCGCCAGCCCAGGGGGCCATGGAGGCGCTCCAGCCGCTGCCACGCCCAAGAGGGAGGCCCGGCCGCCACCGCTCCGTAGCTGAGGGCGGTGGCGGTGTCGTGGGCGGCCCCAATCAAGCGGACCGCCGCACCCTGGGCGGCGAGGGTGAGGGCGAGCACCGTGCCCGCCAACCCATCGCCGATCACCGTAATGGTGGGGCTCAAACCAGGAGATTGAACGATGTGATCACCCGTTGAAACAGCTCCCGCACCTTGGGCCAACGGGCTTCGTTGGTGCTGGCGGCCAGGGTGTAGAGACGACCCCGATCCACCACCACGGTGGCCAGCTCATGGCGGTTGCGATCGGCCAGATGCACGGCGTATTCCAGGTCGTAGAAGGTGCGGCCCGCCAGCTCCCGCTCCTTGGCCTCCACCAATTCCGCTTCCCGGCCACTGCCCTGGGGGGCGATCACCACCTGGCGCAGTTTTTCGCCCACGGCCTCGGCGCTGCCCAAATCACTGAGATCGTTGGTGCTGTTCACCTCCGAAATCACGAGGCTGAGGGTTTCATCGCTGTTGATCAGATCGTGGAACACCACTTGGGGGCCGCCGCTCACCTGCACCCGATTCCAGCCGGTGGGGTAGAGGAAGGCATAGCGCCCATCGGGGCTTTGGAAGGATTGCAAGCCAGCCGCCGCGGCGCTGCAGGCGCCCAGCCCCCCCATCAACCCCAACGCCAGCAGGAGGGTGAAGGCGGCGCGAAGCAGCCGGCCCATCCGGGGCATCAGCCCGGGAGCGGGCTGGGTCCAGCGGGAGGGAGCGGGGGTGGGGGGCAGAACAACCATGGCAAGGGAGCAGGCGGGGAGTGGACGCCGCTGGAGAGAGCGCCCTGGCTTGTGCGCCATTCTCCCTCCAGCGTGGCCCCTGGTCTTGGCCTTTGGTCTTGGCCCTTGGTCTTGGGCCCCGGTCCTGGCCCCCTAGATTCGCCTCAATTGCACCGGGGCGCTGAGCGGCTTCACCCGACCCCTGGCTCGTCTGATCGATCAGTTTGAGCGGCTGCCGGGGATTGGTCCCCGCACGGCGCAGCGGCTGGCGCTCCATCTGTTGCGCCAACCGGAGGAGCAGATCCGGGCGTTTGCCGATGCCCTGCTGGCGGCCCGGAGCCAGGTGGGGCAGTGCCGCAGCTGCTTTCACCTCTCGGCGGAACCCCTCTGTGAGATCTGCCGCAATGGGGAGCGGCGCAATGGCCAGCTCTGTGTGGTGGCCGATTCCCGCGA
>JBIIJA010000054.1:0-9321 GCA_044234195.1 Cyanobium sp.
CAGGCGCCGCAAGGCCAGGGGTGACCCTTCGGGACTTCACCACTTGGCGAGTCGGGGGGCCCGCCGAGTGGTTTTCCGAGCCAGGCAGCACGGAGGAGTTGATCGCCCAGGCGTCCTGGGCGGTGGCTGGGGGCCTGCCCTTCCGATGCATCGGCGCCGGCTCCAATCTGCTCATTGCCGATGGGGGTCTTCCTGGCCTCACCCTTTGCAGCCGGCGGCTGCAGGGAAGCGTGGTGGATGCCTCCGAGGGCTGGGTGGAGGCCGAGGCGGGAGAGCCCATCCCCACCCTGGCCCGCAAGGTGGCCCGGGGCGGCTTGAGTGGCTTGGAATGGAGCGTGGGGATCCCAGGAACGGTGGGTGGGGCTGTGGTGATGAATGCCGGTGCCCAAGGGGGCTGCACGGCCGAATGGCTCCATTCGGTGCGGGTGATCGACCCAGCCCGGCCATCGGTGCCCTTCACGCTGTTGGCCAGCGACCTCGACTTCGCCTACCGGCACAGCCGTCTGCAGGAGGAGCCTTTGCTGGTGCTGGCCGCCCGATTCCGGCTGGAACCCGGCCACGCTCCCGCCACCGTGGTGGCCCGCACCAGTGCCAACCTGCAGAGCCGCACCAGCACCCAGCCCTACCAGCAGCCCAGCTGCGGGAGCGTGTTCCGCAACCCCGAGCCCCAGAAAGCGGGTCGATTGATCGAGGGCCTTGGGCTCAAGGGTCTGCAGGTGGGCGACGCCCAGGTGTCGCCCCTGCATGCCAACTTCATCGTGAATCTGGGCGGTGCCCGCGCCAACGACATCGATCGGCTGATCCAGATGGTGCAAGAGCGGGTGCTCGACGCCCATGGGATTGCTCTCCATCCCGAGGTGAAGCGTCTGGGTTTTGGGGCCGGGTCCGAAAGGGACCTACCCTGACCTGACCCCCCCTCTCTTCCACCTGGCACCATGGCTGGCTTTGGACTTCCCAACTTCGGTCAGCTGACCGAAGCCTTTCGCAAGGCGCAGCAAATCCAGCAGGACGCCCAGAAACTGCAGGAGGAGCTGGACGCCATGGAGTTGGAAGGGCGTAGCGCCGATGGGCGGGCCAGCATTTGGCTCTCGGGCAACCAACTCCCCCTGAAGGTTCATGTGGATCCCACCCTGCTGAGCGAAGGTCAGACCGCCGTGGAGGCAGCCGTGTTCGAAGCCCTCAAGGCCGCTTACGACCTCTCCACCAACACGATGCGGGAACGCATGGACACGCTGACCGGTGGGCTCGAACTCAATCTTCCAGGTCTAGGGGGCTGAGGTCTCCCCGCCGGTGCAGCTGGCGCTTTCGGCTGGAGGCCTGGCGCAGGGCCGTGTCCCGGGAACGGCCCTGCGCCTGCTCCGCCGCTCTGGCGTCCACTTCCGCCAGGCACTGGTGGTAGAGGGCGTGGCGGGGCCAGTTGTCCCCAACGGCGCATCCTGATTCGCCGCTGTGCCGGCAATCCGCGAAGCGGCATTGCTGATCGGTGAGGGCCCGCAATTCAGGAAAGCAGCGCACCAGCTCTGAGGGGCTGGCGGGCAGAGCAGGACGGTTGAACCCTGGCGTATCTGCCAGCAGGGCCGAGGGCGCCCCGGGAAGGGGAAACAGCTCCACATGGCGGGTGGTGTGGCGCCCCCGCCGCAAGCGACCGGAAACAGGGGCCACCCGCAGGGCCAAACCCGGCACAAGGGCGTTCAGCAGGCTGCTCTTGCCCACCCCGGAGGGCCCGCAGAGCACGGAGATGCCTGGCTGGCTGAGGCGCTGGGTGAGGGCCTGGAGGCCCTCACCCGTGCGCACGGAGACGGGCAAGGGGTCATAGCCCCAGGTTTGGAGCCGGAGGCACCAGGTCTCCAGCCATCCCGGCGGCAGCGCATCGGCCTTGGAGAGCACCACATCGACGGGGACGGCGAGGTGTTCGGCGCTCACCAGAAAGCGGGTGATCTGGAGGGGATCGGGCTGGGGCTCTTGAAGGGAAGCCACCACCACCACCCGGCCCACATTGGCCACGGCGGGACGGGGGAGAAGGTTGGTGCGGGAGCCGCGACGCGACACCGCTCCCCGCCCCTGCACCCAGTCGATCTCCTCCACCTCCACCCGATCCCCCACGCAAATGGCCAGCCCCCCCTTAGCCAGGCGGGCCCGGGCAGTGCACAGGAGTTGCTGCTGGTCCGCTGGGCCGGGAGTATCCAGACCCACCCGGCAAAAATTGGCCTCCAGGGCCACCACTCGCCCCGGTTCACCCACCGCGTTGGATCAGCAGACGCACGCTGGAGCCCTCCAATGAAGGCGGCGTGGGGCCATGGCACACCTGGTGTCCCTCGGCGCGCAAGCTCTCGGCCACCATCTCCTCGGGCTCGCCAGGATCCAGATCCACCTGAAGCCAACTGCCCACGGGGAGACGCTCCAACGCCAAGCGGCTGCGCACGTAATTGAGAGGGCAGGGCGTTCCCCGGAGATCCAAAGAGGCTTCAGGGGTGGCTTCGCTCATCCCCCCCCGAACAGGCCGCCAAACAGCCCACCCTTGTGCTGACCCTTGCGGCTGTGGTGCCCAGCCAGCTGCTCCAGGAGCTCCCGCTCATCGCCAGAGAGTTTGGTGGGCAACTGCACCTTCACTGTGACGTCGTGATTGCCCCGGGCCACGGGGTTGCCGAGCTTGGGCACCCCCTTTCCCTTGAGGGTGAGGACGGCGCCGGGTTGGGTGCCGGCTGGGATCTCCAGCTTCTCGTTGCCATCAACAGTTTCCACTTCCACCGTGTCGCCCAGGATGGCCTGGAGGTAGCTGACGGGAAGCTCGGAGGAAATGGTGAGGCCCTCCCGACGCAGGGAGGCATGGGGCCTGACGTTGAGCACCACGTAAAGGTCGCCCGGGCCCCCACCGCGCTGACCCGCATTGCCCTCCCCAGGCACCCGCAGGCGGGTGCCGGTATCCACTCCTCCGGGGATCTTGATGCGTTGCTTTTTCGTCACCTCCTGCACCCCCTGGCCCTGGCAGGCTGTGCAGGGGTCGGCGATCATTTGGCCACTGCCCTCACAGGTGGGGCATGGAGCCACCTGGGTGAAGCTGCCGAAGGGCGTGCGGGTGGCCCGCCGCACCTGGCCAGCTCCTGCGCAGGTGGAGCAGGTGGTGGGTCCGCTCCCCTGTTTGGCCCCAGAGCCCTGGCAGGAGCCACAGGTTTCCAGGTGTCGGAACTGCACTTCCTTCTCGGCGCCAAAAACGGCTTCGCTGAAGGTGATGGTGAACTCCAGGCCTAGATCATCGCCTTTGCGGGGGCCTCGGCGGCGGGGACCACCACCCATCCCACCGCCGCCAAAACCACTGAAGAAAGTTTCAAAAAGGTCGGCGAAGCCCCCCATGTCGCCCATGTCGGGCATGCCACCGCCGCCCAGGCCGGCTTCTCCAAACTGGTCATAACGGGCACGGGCCTGGGGATCACTCAACACTTCATAGGCACGGCCGATTTCCTTAAATCGCTCCTCCGCCCCTGGATCCTTATTCACATCGGGATGGTATTGCCGAGCCAGGCGTCGATAGGCACGCTTGAGGGTGTCGGCATCAGCGTCGCGCCCCACCCCGAGCTGGTCATAGAAGTCGGCCATCAGCCAGCCTGCTCCTGGTCAGGTGCCGGTTCCTCGGTGGGTTCAGAGGCCTGGGGACCGGGGCCCATTGACACCTTCACCAGGGCGTGCCTGAGCACTTTTCCATGGAGCTGGTAGCCCCGTTGCAGCTCCTCGGTCACCACGTCTTCGGGATGGTCTTGGCTGGGTTCGCGCATCACAGCTTCGTGCAGGTTGGGATCGAAGGGCTCACCTTCCACCCGCATCGGGGCGACTCCCAACTGTTTGAAGACATCGACCAATTGCTTGTAGAGGCCTTGATAACTTCGATGCAGGGCCTGGGCTTCTTCGCTCTGGGGATTGAGTTGCTGGCGGGCGCGGTCAAAGTTATCCACCACCGGCAAAATCTCACTGAGAGTGCTGCAGGTGATTTGCAGGCGCAAATCTTCTTGATCTCTGGACTGACGTTTTCTGTAGTTATCAAAGTCGGCGGCGATCCGCATGTATTGACTCCGCAGGGCCTCATGCTCGTTCTGGAGAGCGGCGAACTGGGCCTCCAACTCCTTCAACCTTTCAGCTGGAGCGGAGGACTCGCCGCCCTGCTCTGAAGGGGCTGGGGAGGCCGGCGGATCGGCCAGCTCAGGCTGAGCTTCAGCGGTTGGCATGGCCTCAGCGGGCTCCTGGAGGGTTTCCGGGGAAGTTTGGGCTGGGGAAGTGTCGCCGCTCATGCTGCCGGGCACGGTGGAATTGATATATGTTCATGCCTCTACCCTCCTCTCCACAAGCTGCGGAAGCCCGCACCTCCAGAGCACGACCTGGAAAGCCGGCCATCGAGGCTGTTCTTTCCCTGATCTGCACGCAGCCTGATCGCCATCCAGCCTGATCGCCATCCAAAACGAGCGCCTGATGAATCCAGACACCCTTCAAAATCCCACCGTCGGCACGGAGGCGCCACAAAAGCAGTCCCTTTTCGCCGATCTCGATCTGGGACAGACAGGCCAAAGCCAATCCAGCACGGAGGCGATTGAAGATCTGGAGGCCACGCCTCGGGAGGACGTGGCATCTCCCGTGCTCAGCCTCGTCAACCGCATCCTGGTCGAGGCCATCAGCGGCGGTGCCAGCGACATTCACGTGGAACCCCAACAGGAAGGCATGCTCGTGCGCTTCCGCCAGGATGGGGTGCTGCGGACGGTGGACAACCTGCCGAAAAATCTGGTGCCGGCGGTCACCTCCCGCTTCAAAATCATGGCTGATCTGGACATTGCCGAACGGCGGCTCCCCCAGGACGGTCGGATTCGCCGCCTGTTCCGCCAAGACGTGGTGGACTTCCGAGTGAGCACCCTGCCGGGCCGCTACGGAGAGAAGGTGGTGTTGCGGATCCTCGACAACAGCGCCACCCAGCTGGGCCTCGACACCCTGATCACCGACACCACGGCCCGCAGCAACGTGCGGGACATGGGGGGCAAGCCCTTTGGCATGCTGCTCGTCACGGGCCCCACCGGTTCGGGCAAATCCACCACGCTCTATTCGTTGCTGGCCGAACGCAACGACCCGGGGATCAACATCTCCACCGTGGAGGACCCGATCGAATACGGGCTGTCAGGGATCACCCAGACCCAGGTGAACCGGGAAAAGGGCTACGATTTTGCCTCGGCCCTGAGGGCCTTCATGCGCCAAGATCCCGATGTGCTCCTGGTGGGTGAAACCCGCGACCTGGAAACGGCCCGCACGGCGATTGAAGCGGCCCTCACCGGCCACCTGGTGCTCACGACCCTCCACTGCAACGATGCCGTCGGTGCCTTTGCCCGGCTGGATGAGATGGGGGTGGAACCATTTTTGGTGAGCTCCTCTCTGTTGGGAGTGGTGTCTCAGCGTCTGGTGCGCAGACTCTGCCCCGATTGCCGGATCCCCCACCACCCGGATCACGAGGAATTAGCCCATTTCGGCCTCGTGGCCAGCGACGAGGATGCGATTACCTTCTTCCGCGCCCACACGGTCGCTCCAGGCACGCCAAACCGTTGTCCCACCTGTCTGGGCCGGGGCTATCGCGGCAGGGTTGGGGTCTATGAGGTGCTGACCATGAACGAGACCATCTCTGCTGCGGTGGCGAAACGGGCCAGCACCCATGAGGTGCGCCGGCTTGCCTTGGAATCCGGCATGAAAACCCTTTTGGGCTACGGCCTGGATTTGGTGCGGGAAGGACTCACGAGCCTTGAGGAGGTGGAGCGCATGTTGCTCACGGATACGGGCCTGGAGTCGGAACGACGGGCCAGAGCCCTGAGCAGCCTCACCTGCCGCGGATGTGGCGCAGGACTGAACGACGAATGGCTGGAATGCCCCTACTGTCTGAGGGTTCGCCGTTAGGAGGCTGACTGCCGCCATGATGATTGAGGATTTGATGTCTGATCTGGTGAAGGCCGGCGGGAGCGATCTTCACCTGGCGGCGTATCAACCTCCCTATGGGCGTTTCAACGGCCAACTGAGGCCCATGATTGAGGATGTGGTCTTGAGCGAGGAAGATTGCAACAAACTGATTTTCTCTCTCCTCAACAATTCCCAGCGCAAACATTTGGAGCAGAACTGGGAACTGGATTGTTCCTATGGCCTGCGGGGGGTGGCCCGCTTTCGGGTGAATGTCTACCGGCAACGGGGCACTTACGCGGCCTGCCTCAGAGCCCTGGGGGATTCCATTCCAGCCCTTAGCAGCCTTGGCTTGCCTGCCGTGGTGGAGGAGACCAGCCGCAAACCCAAAGGACTCATCCTGGTGACGGGACCGACAGGGTCAGGAAAAACGACAACCCTTGCGGCCTTGCTGAATCACATCAACCAAACGCGGGCCGAACACATCCTGACGATCGAAGATCCAATTGAATTTACCTATAAAAACAGCAAGTCCGTCATTCACCAGCGTGAGGTCAATGAAGACACCCGCAGTTTCGCCAATGCCCTACGCGCTGCGTTGAGGGAAGATCCCGATGTCATTCTGGTGGGAGAACTCAGGGATCTTGAAACGATCCAGCTCGCCATCAGCGCCGCAGAAACTGGACACCTGGTGTTTGGCACCCTCCACACCAGTTCCGCAGCACAGACGGTCGATCGGATGGTGGATGTGTTTCCCTCCGGCCAACAAACTCAAATTCGTGTTCAGCTGAGCAGCAGCCTCCTGGCTGTGTTCTCGCAAACGCTCTGCAAGCGTGTCCGCCCGCTTCCAGGCCAATTTGGTCGTGTGATGGCCCAAGAAATCATGATCAACACTCCGGCCATCGCCAACCTGATCCGCGAAGGGAAAACTGCCCAGATTTATTCGCAGATTCAGACAGGCGCCAAGGAAGGAATGTTCACCCTTGAGCGCTGCCTCGCCAATCTTGTGCAGCAGGAGGCCATCAGCCAGGCCGAAGCCATGCTGAAAACCACCCGGCCAGAAGAACTCGAAAGATTAATTGTACAAGGATGACCGCATTCTCCGTTACTTACACCACCCGAACCGGGAGGAAAAAGGTCCTCACTCTCGAAGCGGAGAGTCCGGCTGAAGCGAAGCGCACCCTGCGACGGCGAGGGATTACTTACAACAACCTCACACGCAAGGAAGGGTCGCGAGCCACTGAGACATCCCCAGCTCCAACGTCGGCTTCCCGGAGCGTCTTCGGCCGCCTGCTTGAAAGCCCACCGACGATCAAAGACAAGGCTGTTTTTGCCAGCAAATTGTCCACCCTCGTGAATGCGGGGGTACCCATTTTGCGGAGTATCGACCTCATCTATCGGCAACAGAAATCAGCCCTGTTTCGCCGGGCACTTGCCGCCATGATTGAGGAGGTCAATCAAGGGGAGAATCTGGCTACAGCCATGCGGCGCTGGCCCAAGGTTTTTGACAAGTTAAGCATCGCGATGGTGGAAGCTGGGGAGGCTGGTGGCGTGCTGGATGAGACCCTCAAAAGACTCGCCAAACTCCTCGAGGACAATGCAAAGCTTCAGAACCAAATCAAGAGTGCTCTGAGTTATCCGATCACGGTTTTTGTGATCGCCATCTTAGTATTTTTGGGGATGACGATTTTTATCATCCCTACTTTTGCCGGGATTTTTGAACAGCTGGGCGCTGAACTGCCCATCTTCACGCAGATGATGGTGGATCTCAGCAAAACCCTGAGGTCACCCTTTTCCCTGGTGTTGCTTGGCCTACTATTTGTAAGCGCTTGGGCTTTAAAAAGCTACTATGACACTCCAATTGGCCGCCGACAATTTGACCGCTTGATGTTACGCCTCCCCCTCTTCGGAGATCTGATTCAAAAGACGGCCACGGCCCAATTTTGCCGCACCTTGGCCTCCCTTTCAAAGGCTGGAGTGCCGATCATGATGTCCCTAGAGATTCTCACAGATACGGCCACGAATTCCATCTTCTCCGATGCGATCAGCTCGTCGCGGATCGATGTCAGCGAAGGAATTCCTCTAAGCACGGCTTTGGGCATGAAAAAAGTATTCCCGGAACTCGCAATCAGCATGCTTGTGGTGGGTGAGGAAACAGGCAACATGGATGGCATGCTTTCCAAGGTTGCCGACTTTTACGAAGACGAAGTGACCGCCACCGCCAAAGTTCTCACCTCCTTGATCGAACCCTTCATGATCGTTCTCGTGGGCGGCATTGTGGCCTCGATTCTGGTGGCCATGTATCTACCGATGTTCTCCGTGTTTGAGAAGATTCGCTGAAGAAGCCAGCGCTCTCCCCGCCTGCCAGCCGCTTGTCCAACAGTGCTGGAAATTGAATCCACCGGTGACACCGTCCACATCCAGGATCTCTCCCACCAGAAACAGTCCACTCCGCAGGCGACTCTCCATGGTGCCCCCATGCACGTCCTTGAGGGGCACGCCCCCGGCCGTGACAAACTCCTCCCCGAAGGGTCCCCGACCCTCCACGCGGTACCGGCTGGCCACCAGCGACTGGAGCAGGGCCCCCTTCCCTTGGCGGTCGAGGTCGGCCCAGCGGCGATCCTCCCGGATCCCCGCAGCAGCCACCAAGGCCACCCAGAGTCGACGGCTGAGGAAAGGGAAGGGGCGAGCCGACGTGATCTGGCGTCGGGCCTGCATGATCTTGGCCTCAGCCAGCAGGCTCTCCACCTCCTGCCGACCCATCCCCCCGGTCCAATCCACACCGAGCTCTGCGCGATAGCCCCAAGCCTTGAGCTGGCGTGCGGCAAAGGCTGTCAATCGCAGGGTGGCTGGCCCACTAAGACCCCAATGGGTGATGAGCACCGCTCCTCGCTGGCGGAAGAGGGCCGGAGATGGTGAGCCGTCAGCAGGGGAGGACAGGGTCAGCTCCACCGAAGCCATGCTCACTCCCGCCAGAGCGGTGAGGGAGGGATCGGCCACGGCGAGGGTAAACAGGGAAGGCACCGGGGGCACCAGGCTGTGCCCCAAGGATTGGGCCAACCGATGGCCGCTGGGATGGCTTCCTGTGGCCAGCACGAGCCGATCGGCCCGCAGCTGTTGCCCATCCCGCAGGGTCACGTTGAAGCCGCCCCCTGGCCTTGGCTCTGCCCGCTGCAGCGCCAAGCGTGACCGCACCCGCACACCAGCTTCTGCCGCCGCCTTGCGTAGACACTCCACGACAGACAGGGAGGATTGGGAACGGGGAAAGAGTCGCCCATCGGCCTCTTGCACCAGCTCCAGGCCATGGCGGGCAAACCACTCCACGGCTTCGCTGGGACCAAACCTGGAGAAGGGACCCAGGAGGGCTGGCCCACCGCGGGGGTAATGGGAGGAGAGGGCGCGGGCGTC
>JBIIJA010000055.1:0-9292 GCA_044234195.1 Cyanobium sp.
AATCTAAAAGGCATACCCTGGCTTTTGCGCTAAGAGCTCAAGAGTGAGAAGGAGGCTGAGAGAGATAGGGGCGTCATTGTGGATCCTGCGAATGCGAGTATTTCTCAAGCAAACGATGTGCTGCAGGCAATGCAGGATTTGCCCAACTACCTCACCCAGGATATAGTCTGGCTATGCGTCTGCATTTATGCCCACATCGCCGAGTGCAATCACGATCACGAGACCGAGCATAAGTTGAAGGATTTTCGACAGTTTATCAAGGAACAGGGGAAGAGATCTCAAGAGCTCACAAGAGGACCGAATAACACCAGCCAACTTTGCAGTGAATTCGAGGATCTGGCCGAATTCTCTCCTCCTGAATGGCCAATTAGGGATGTCAGCCGCAACTGCTTCCTGGAATCTTATCTGCGCTGGAAAACGCATGATCAAGCTTGAACAACCCGAGCTAATCCCCACCCCCATTCCCAAGCCCGGTTCCAGAATCTAACCTTATTACCAAGCCCGCTGCTCCTGGGGCTAAGGCCTCCCCGGCATCATTGAGGCCTCACCGCTTAGAGACCATCCAACCCCAAACCCCATGGCTTTCCATCCCCCCAGCGAAGCCGAAATCCGCTCCTGGCGTGCGCAAGCCCAACATCACGAGCAGGCTGCCCGACGCTCAGGCCGGGCCCAGGTGCAGGCGGAGTTGCCCCGCGGGCAGCGGGAGGTGTTTCAGCTCAAAATCCTGCTGGAAGACATCAAGCCGCCCATTTGGCGAAGGGTGCTGATCCCTGCCAATCTCAATCTTCCCGATCTTCATGGGGTGATTCAGCTTGCGATGGGCTGGCGCGACGCCCATCTCTATCACTTCATGGTGGGTAACCGATCGGAAGGTCTGCGCTTCTATGGCGATCCTGATCTGCTTGATATCGACCTGATGCAGCAGGCGGCAGGCGAGTTCATCAATGATCTGAATGTGCCGATCGATCACCTTCTGGTGAATCGCAAAGATTGGATTCGCTACGAATACGATTTTGGCGACGGCTGGATTCATCGCCTCACCCTCGAAGATATCCATGTCCAGCCCTTGAAGTTGGCGCGTATACCGCGGTGTGTCGCTGGTAGACGGGCCTGCCCACCGGAAGATTGTGGTGGCGTGCCTGGCTATGAACAGGCCCTGGAGATTCTGGCCAATCCAGCTCACCCCGAGCACCAGGAGCTGCTGGTTTGGATTGGCAATTTCGATGCAAAGTGCTTCGACTTGGAGGCTGTCAATGCTGAGCTTGTCGAGTCGTTTTCTGACAAGCCGAAGCAGCTGGCCGAGGAGCTATCCACGCCAGAAGGACTTCCGCAGACGTGAGCTCGGAGCATTTGCCATGCCGCAGTGAATCACGGTGATGCAGGCAACTGAACGAAAGCAATCACCAACCGAAGCAACCACCAACTAAAGCAACGACCCCTGGTGGTCCTTCGGCGGCAGCTGGGGGACGGCCTCGTTCTGTTCGTCGGCTTCGCCGGCCTTCACCTCCAGGGCCTGCTCGATCACACGGTCGGTGAGCGCGTCAAAGTAGGCGGCCAGGGTGCTCTGCAGGTCGAGGAATTCGGGCCAGAGGGTGTCGTTCACGAAGCCGCGGTTCAGGCGCGCCATCACGGTGGTGCGGCGCTGGCCGCGGTAGCGGTAGGGGCGGAGGCCGTAGCGGCGCAGCAGGGCCACGAACAGGTGGCGCGACCACTGATCCGAGAGCGTGAAGCGGATCTCGATCGGCGGCTCCTCGGCCTCCAGCTGCTTCAGCCTGGCCTGGATGCGTTCGCGGGCCCGTTCGGCCGCCTGCCGTTCCCCTTCGCTGCCAGGCCGAGCATGGAGCGCCTCGATGCGGCGCAGCCTCTCCACCAGCTGCTGCTCGGGGCTGGGGGGCGGTTCGCCCCGCTCGTGGGTTTTCGGGGTTGGGCCGGTGGAGCCTGCGCCGGACTGGCCCGCCTTGGTGGACCCGGTTTTCGGTCCCGGGTTGGTGCTTTTGCGGCGGCCGATCAGGACCTCGAGCGGATCGCAAGCAGGTTAGGGAAGGACCCGCCTCCCTCACCAAAGACCCTCACAATGGAGGCAACCAGGGGTGACCTCATAAAGGGACTGACTCGCTCACAAGTCCAATAATCACTGTGAGGCGGCTCTTCCCTGGTCTGGGCTCGTCATGGCCAGCGTGAGGGGGCGCACCTTCCAAATGGTTTCGGCGTAGTCGCGTATGGCCCGATCCGAGGAGAAAAAACCACTGCGGGCACTGTTGAGCACCGAGCTGGCCTGCCAACGGGCCTGATCCCGCCAGAGTGCCCCCACCTCCTTTTGGGCGCGGTCGTAATCGGCGAGATCCGCCAACACGAAGAAAGGATCGCGGCCCACAAGGTTTTCCACCAATGGCTTGAAGAGCTCTTTGTCGCCTTCGCTGAAGTGGCCCTGCTCGATCCAATCCAGAGCCTCCCGCAACCAGTGGACGGTCTCCAACCGTTCCCAAGGCCGGTAGTCGGCTGCCAAGGCTCGGATTTGATCAGCGGTGTGGCCAAAGAGGAAGAAATGCTCAGCCCCCACCCGCTCGCGGATTTCCACATTGGCGCCATCCAGGGTGCCGATGGTGAGCGCTCCGTTCATGGTGAATTTCATGTTGCCTGTGCCGGAAGCCTCCAAGCCGGCTGTCGAGATCTGCTCGGAGAGATCGGCTGCCGGATACACCTTTTCCCCCAGCTTCACGTTGTAATCCGCCAGAAACACCACCTGCAGCAGCCCTCGGCAGGCTGGATCGCTGTTGATCACTGAAGCGATGCCATGGATGAAGCGGATGATCAGCTTGGCCATCCCATATCCTGGCGCCGCCTTGCCCCCAAAGATCACTGTGTGGGGCACCAGATCGGAGGTGTCGCCGGCACGGATGCGCAGATAGTGGCCCACCACCTGAAGGGCATGGAGGTGCTGCCGCTTGTATTCATGAATGCGCTTCACCTGCACATCAAACAGGCTCCCTGGTTCCACAACCAGACCCGAGCGCTCCTGCACGAACGTCGCCAGGTGCTCCTTGCAGCTCCGCTTGGCCCTGGCCCAGCGCTCCAGAAACGCGGGATCCCCAGCGAGGGGCTCCAGCTGGTGCAGGGCGTCGGCTCGGCCCGGCCAGCCAGGGCCGAGCACATCCAGCAACAGCGCGTTGAGGGGGGAATTGGCCAGGGCCAGCCAGCGACGTGGCGTCACGCCGTTGGTCACATTGGTGAAGCGTTCGGGAAAGAGGGTGGCGAAATCCGGCAGCAGCGATGTGCGCACCAGGCTGCTGTGGAGCGCTGCCACACCGTTGATGTGATGGGCCGCCACGGTGGCCAGATGGGCCATGCGCACGGTGCGCTGGCCGTCTTCGCCGATGATCGACACGCGCCGCAGCAGGTCCAGATCACCGGGATGGCGGAGGCGCACCTGTTGCAGAAAGCGGCTGTTGATCTCGTAGATCAGCTCCAGATGGCGCGGCAGCAGCTCGGCGAACAACGCCAAATCCCAACATTCAAGGGCCTCAGGCAAGAGGGTGTGGTTGGTGTAGGCCAAGGCCCGGTGGGTGAGGCTCCAGGCCTCGTCCCACTCCAGATGGTGCTCATCCACCAGCAACCGCATCAACTCCGCCACGGCGATGGCCGGGTGGGTGTCGTTGAGTTGCACGGCCCAGTGGTCAGCGAAGGCTGTCACCGGCAGGCCCCGCTTGCGCAGGTTGCGCAGCATGTCCTGCAGTGAGCAGCTCACAAAAAAGGCCTGCTGCTTCAGCCTCAGTCGTTTGCCCGCATCGGTCCCGTCGTTGGGATAGAGCACCTTCGAGAGGGTTTCGCTGGCCACCTTCTGCTCCACCGCGCCGTGGAAATCGCCAGCGTTGAAGGCTTGGAAATCAAAGGCCTCACTGGCTTCTGCTCGCCAGAGGCGCAAGCGATTGCAGGTGTTCACGTGGTAGCCAAGCACGGGCACGTCGTGGGGGATGCCCACCACCACCTTGGCGGGCTGCCAGCGCACCCGCAGGCGTCCATCGCTGAGGTGGTCCATGTGCGTGTGGCCGCCAAAGCCCACCTGGCAGGCCTTTTCCGGGTGCACGATCTCCCAGGGCCAGCCCCCCTTAAGCCACTTGTCGGTGATCTCCACCTGGGCCCCATCGCGGATGAGCTGGTCGAAGATGCCAAATTCGTAGCGGACGCCATAACCGGTGGCTGGGATCTCCAAGGTGGCCAGCGACTCGAGAAAGCAAGCCGCCAAGCGGCCCAATCCGCCGTTGCCCAAGCCGGGCTCTTCCTCCACATCCAACACATCCTCGATCCGCTCGACGCCGAAGCGCCGCAGGGCCTCCACGGCTTGCCCGCGGATGCCGAGCATCAGCAAATTGGTGCCGAGCTGAGGGCCAATCAGAAATTCCGCCGATAGATACGCCACCGCCTTGGACGGGTTGGCACTCAGGGCCTCCTTATAAGCCAAATGGCGGATCATCAACCGATCCCGCACCGCATGGCTTAAGGCCAAGTAGAGGTCATGGGGGCGGGCTTGATCGGCGCGGCGCCCAAGGGTGAAAAACAGATGTTCCGTGATGCCATCGAAGAGGTTGTCGGAGCCAAGGCCAACTCTCTCTGGATCCCCAAAGAGTGAGGCTGTGGGCAGCCAGCTGCTGGCGGTGCTCATCACGGTCCTCTGAGGTCTGTCTAGCCTGATGACGTCCAGTTAAGGGGGCACTAAGGAAGTGTTCAGGCTTCCAGGTCTTCACCAATCGTCATGGCTGAAGCGGTCGGGAAGGCATGGCCAATGTTCAGCCCTGTAGCCGGCTCCTGCCGCAGCAGGCCATCCATCGTCTCTTTCACGGCTTTGCTGGCTTGGCGCATTGACAAGGTGAAGGTGAAACCAATTTGATTTTGGATTCAAGGGCGTCAGAGATGCCCGGGGTTCGCGCACCATAATCTTGATGACATTGGCATGTGCTCCAGGCCACTAGAAATAACCCTTAACCCTTCTTTGCCTCCACCTTAACCTCTGCCCGTCGAACATTCAAAGTTGTGATGGCTGTTCCACTTGGCACTCTCCTTTTCTTTGGTCACACCCCCTGTGGTTGGCGTGGGTGGAACCTTGAACATGACTGCGCAGCAGGCCAATGCAGAGATCTCAGCCTTCAATCCGGTCTCGGGATATCTTTATACAGTGGGTGGTGGTTCAGGCGCGATTGTCGTCAGTGATCTCAGGAATCCTGCCCAACCAGCGATTGTTGCAAGAGCTGTTCCGGCAGACAGTTCGCAAACATTGCAAAGTGCTGCAGTCTTCGGCACTTTGTTGGCCGTTGCTGTGCAGAATTCCATCAAGACAGATCCTGGTCTTGTTCAGTTCTATCAACTCAGCAATCCAGCTCTCCCAGTTCACCTTGCGTCTGTGACTGTTGGTCCATTGCCCGACATGGTGAAGTTCAGCGCTGATGGGCGCAAGCTACTGGTCACAAATGAGGGAGAGCCTAATTCCATCTACAGTATCGATCCCGAGGGCTCGATCTCTGTCATCAACACCTCTGGCTATCTTGCCGCCACGCCTGTTGCTCCTACCCAGAGCGATGTGCAGACCATCGGCTTCTCTCCTTGGGAAAACCGACGCGCTGAGTTGATCAACCGTGGGGTGCGCATCGGCCAGCGTCTTGGTGTGACAACGGACGTTGCCCAAGATATCGAGCCGGAAGCAATCGCCATCAGCGCTGACGGCAACACCGCATGGGTGTCGCTGCAGGAGAACAACGCCATCGCCGTAGTTGATCTCAGCGGCGCCACCCCTTCGATCAATACGATCTTTTCTGCTGGCATCCAGGATTGGAGTCGTGGTGGGGCCAAGGCGACCAACAACTCGTTCAGCCTAAGCTATGCCCCTGGCAACGCCAATCTGTCGGCGGGCATTCAACCTGGCGGGCTTTCTGGCCTCTGGTTTGCCGGCACCGAGATGGTGGCTGGCCAGCGGTTAGACACTTACTATGCCAATACCGATCGAGGTCCCAATGGCGCCCTGGTAGCTGGCAAGCGCCAGTTTCTGGACCCGGATTTTCAGCCCACCATTTACAAGCTCGGCATGCACCGTGCCACTGGTGTGGTGAGCGAGCTAGCCAAGATCGGGCTCAACCGCCCCGATGGCACACCCCTCACCGGCCTGCCCCAGCTGCAGGGAAAGGACGACATCCCAATCGATTCGGCCAATAACCCCCTGGCCTACGACCCCTTCGGCATCGACTCTGAAACCGTGTCGGTGCTGACGGTGACCATCGGTGGCTCCGCTCGCAAGGTGTTTGCTGTGGGCGATGAATACCGCGGGCAGATTGCCCTGTTTGATGTCAACACCGGCAACCTGATCCAGCGCTACATCCCTTCGGGCCAGAAGGCCCAGCTGCAGGCCCAGCACGGGGCCGTGATCGGTGCGGAAACCATCGACAGCCTTCCTGCCATCTACGGCAGCAACCGCTGGAGCAACCGGGGCATTGAAGGCATGGCCCACAACACCACTGATGGGCTGCTCTATGCCTTCATGCAGAGCCCACTCGACAAGGACGCCAATGGCACGAGCGGCAGCCGCAGCACCTCGGAACTCACTCGCATTCTGGCCATCGATCCGGCCACCGGCACGCCGGTTAAGGAGCACCTCTATCTGCTCAGTGGCCGTACCGGCCAGGACAAGATCGGTGACGTGACCTACGACGCGGCCCGTGGGGTGTTCCTGGTGATGGAGCGTGACAGCACCCGCAGCCTGACGGGCTTCAAGCATGTCTTTGAAGTTGATCTGCGCGGTGCCACCAACACCCTGCCCCTGACCCTGGCCAGCGGCGGCAGCAGCTGGCTCAGCGCCATCGGGTCTGATCTGCCTGAGCTGCTCAGCAACACTCGCACCCTGGTGGACCATGACAGCAACCCGACTACTCCGCCCCTCTTCAGCACCTCCAGCGTCGACCGCCTCGCGGCGGCAGGAATTCGGGTGGCCCACAAGCAGGAACTGTTCAACTTGCCCTCCATCGGCGGCTCTACCGACTTCGATAAGCCCGAAGGCCTCACCCTTCGCAACGACGGCGCCCTGGTGGTGGCTTACGACAACGACTTTGGCACCGAGGGCGCCAACGGCAATGCCCTCACGGTGGTGACATTTGATGGCGCCGGCTTCGACAGCTCCGACCGGGATGTGAACGGCACCGCAGGCGGCGGCAACCAGTACCGCCCGGTGAGTGGCCTACCTGTGGTTGGTCTGACCATGCCCGACGGCATCGCCACGTACACCGATCGCCTGGGCCGGCGCTTCCTGCTGGCCACCGGCGAGGGCGATTCCCGCGAGTACCGCCCCGATGTGGGTGATGTGTTCACGGATCTCACCCGGGCCGACTCCACCACCGTGATCAATGGCATGGCCTTCCGCAACCATCCCGGTGTCGTGGCTCTCAACACCGCTTACCAGGCCGTCACAGGAATCAGCCGCACCCGTCTTCAGCTTCTGAACGAGACCGGCGACATCGATGGAGATGGAAGGATTGACAAAGCCACCGCCATGGGCTCCCGCTCTCTCCGCATCTACGATGATAGGGGCAACGTGGTGTTCGACTCGGGCATGGCCCTGGAGGATCTAGCCAACTCTCTTGGCTACTTCACCAACTCCTACGGCCGAGACGATGACAAAGGCACTGAGCCAGAAATGGTGGAGGTGGCCACGATCAATGGCACACCCTATGCCTTTGTCGCCCTGGAGCGCACTCCCACCAGCGTGGCAGCGATCTTTGATATCAGCGATCCTTACAAGCCATTGGCTGTACCACCCCTGGTGTTACCAGGGGCCCAGCGTGTTGAGGGCATCACCTTCCTTACTTCTCCCACCAACTCTGCTCGCAGCGTGATTGCCTCTAGTGAGGGCAATGATGTGGTGTCGGTGGTGGACTTCCCGATCCCCTGGCGCCTTCAGTTACTGCATTTCTCAGATGGGGAAGCGGGCTTGCTGGCTTCCCAGACTGCCCCCTACCTGGCGGCATTGATCGATGGCTTCGACGGCACCCACGCCAACACCATGATCCTGGCTGGCGGCGACAACTTCATCCCCAGCCCCTTCCTGAATGCTGGCACCGACCTGAGCGTGCGCGACGAACTGAACGCCGTGACGGGATCCAGTATCAGTTTGGCGGCCTCGGTGAATCATCCGATCGCTGCGGTGGACATCGCCATCCACAATGTGATTGGGGTGGAAGCCTCCACGATCGGCAACCATGAATTTGATCTGGGCGCACGGGTGTTTCGCGATGCCTTCAGCCCGGGAACCGTGAGCGGGGTGGCCGGTTGGGTGGGCGCCCAGTTCCCGTATCTCTCCGCCAACCTTGATTTCAGTGCGGATGGGGATCTGAATCCCCGCTTCACAAACACCAGCGCTACAGCGGGCCTGGAGGATGCAACAACTCTGAAAGGCAGGATCGTCCCTTCAGCCATTGTCATAAAAAATGGCGAGAAGATTGGCTTGGTTGGAGCTACCACCCAGGTGCTGGAGCAGATCGCCTCCCCGGGAGGTGTGGAGGTGAAAGGCTTTGCTGGAGACGGAAGCGAGCGGGATGACATGGCCATGCTCGCCAGCCAACTCCAGCCGGTGATTGACGATCTCACCGCTCAGGGGGTGAACAAGGTGATCCTGATGGCCCACCTGCAGCAGATCACTAATGAGAAGGCTCTCGCTCCGCTGCTGCGGGATGTGGACATCATCCTTTCGGCCGGCTCCAATACCAGGCTTGGCGACAGCAATGATCAGGCCGTGGCCTATCCGGGTCATGCCGCCAACTTCGCCGATAACTACCCCCTGTTGTCCCAGGGGGCGGATGGGGCCCCGACTCTGATTGTCAATACCGACAATGAATACACCTATCTCGGCCGTCTGGTGGTGGATTTTGATGCACAGGGTCGCATCCTTCCCGCCAGTGTGGATCCCCTCGTGAGCGGCGCCTACGCGGCCACGACGGCCAACGTGGCCAGGGCCTGGAATGTGACGGAGGCCAACCTGGCGAGCACCGCCTTCGCCAAAGGCACCAAGGGCGGAAACGTGCAGGTTCTCACTGATGCTGTCCAGTCCGTGATCAACAGCAAGGATGGCCAGGTGTGGGGCTACAGCACCGTCTATCTGGAAGGGGAACGGGCCTTGGTGCGCGGGCAGGAAACCAACCTGGGCAATCTCACGGCCGATGCCAACCTCGCCTACGCCAAGAGCGTCGATCCCTCGGTGGTGCTCTCCCTCAAAAATGGTGGCGGCATCCGTTCCCAAATTGGCTCCATCGACGTGGTC
>JBIIJA010000057.1:0-9203 GCA_044234195.1 Cyanobium sp.
TGGCTAGCTCATCCGGTCTGGCAGTCGCTGGATCCCTTGCGCGCCAACATGGTCACAGTGGATGGATTGGAAGGTGGCACGGATGGCACGGATGACTTGCATGGATCGTCTGCGTGGGTGTTCGACAACTGCCGGGTGGTCCTTGTTGATGGTGGCCACAGCCTTTGCCCTGATCCTTACCCCAACACTGTTGGACTGGCCAGGATCCCCCTCTCTTGCCCAGGGCGCAGGCCCAGCGACACCAACGGTCGGTGGGGGTCAGGCCGTGGGGCCGAGGGTGGTTCGCTCCGCGGATGCCCACTTCATCGTGATGATGATTCCTCACCACGAGGGGGCGATCGCCATGGCCGACCTTGCCCTCAAACGGGCTCGCCATCCCGAGATCCGTGCCCTGGCCGAGCGGATCCGAACCAGTCAGTCCCAGGAAAATGCCCAGATGCGCCGTTGGTATGGGCAATGGTTTGGGGGGCCGGTGCCGGCTTGGCCTGGCCCTGGGCGGGGGTGGGGCATGGGGATGGGACCGGGGATGGGGATGGGGATGGGGATGGGACCTGGGATGGGGATGCCCGGAATGGGCACCAGCCTGCTCGCCCTCCGGGGCGCTCCCGATTTTGATCGCGCCTTCCTCGAGCAGATGATCGCCCACCACCGCATGGGGGTGATGATGGCCTCGCACGCCCAGTGGAGCACCGTGCACCCCGAGCTGCGGGAGCTGCAGGCGACGATGGTGAAGGTGCAAAGCCAGGAGATCGCCCAGATGGAGCAGTGGTACCGGCGGTGGTACGGCTCAGGATCCACCACGTGAAGGCTCTGGGCGTGGGGGATCGGGGACCATCGGATCCTCCAAGGAGGAGAGGGCCTGATCCAGGCGATCCGCCAAGGCCAGACATCGATCCATCTCCTCCCACAGCAGGTCCCGTCGCTCACAGGTCACCGCAAAAGATCGGTGGTAGAGATCCCGGCCCATGTAGCGCAGGGCGTCACGGATGCGACGCCAGTCGTCGGCGTCGACCTCAGGAGAAAGGAAAGCCATGGATCGATCCTGATGCACGGGCTGCTGCCGGCCACCCCACCTCCCCCTGATGTCCCTCGCCCTGCCCCCTTGGCGCCAACTCCTGCGCGGAGCCCGCGAGCGGGAGGGCCGTTCCCCCCAAGCCCGCTGGCTGCAGCTGGCCACCGTCGCCCCTGATGGCACCCCCCGCGTGCGCACCCTGGTGTTTCGCGGTTGGGCAGGACCCGCCGAGTTGGATCTGCTCACCGATGGTCGCAGTGCCAAGGCGCCCGAGCTGGCTGGCCAACCGGCGGTGGAACTGTGCTGGTTGTTGCCCAAAGCTCGATCCCAGTTCCGCCTGCGGGGAAGGCTGCAGCCCCTGGCGCCGGAGCTGGAGCTGGGCGAGCGCGGGCGCCACTGGCAACTCTTGAGCCCCGCAGGGCGCGCTCTATGGGGCTGGCCCAGGCCCGCGGAGCCACTGGATGGAAGCGCCACGTTTCCCCAAGAGCTGCCGGATGACACCCCCATGCCGGAGCATTTTCTGCTCCTGCGCATTGCCTTGAGCCAGGTGGAGCTGCTGGAGCTCGTCGGCCATCCCCATCGCCGGCGCCGTTGGCACAGGGACACAGGTTGGAGGGAGGAGCGCCTCAATCCATGAGGAGGGCCACCCTCCGTTCCCAGCAAAGTGTCCCCATCTGGGGAGTCCGCCCAGCTGCCCTGCCCCCACAGGATGGGCTTAACGACAGTGGAGGTGCCCCATGGTCGGCACCCAGAGCCCCCAGCCCTCATCCAGCGCCATCAGCCGCACCTGCATGAACTGGACCCCCGATGGGGAGCTAGCGAAAGACGATCTGCAACAGGTGCTGGCTCGGCTGGCTGCCGTCGATGCCTACGGATCAGAACTCAGCCGCTGCAAGCAGCACCACCGAGAGGATGATTCGTGCTAGTACAGGTGTACTTGCCAGGCAAGCCCGATGCCTCTCGATGCGCCCATTGAGGAGTGGTCCTACCTCGATCAGGAGGTGCTCCTTGCCACCCGCAGCCGCAAGGTTTGCCTCACCTGCCACTGGTTTCGTCATCACGCGGGGCCCAACTGCATCCCTCTCCTCACCTGCCAGCTCCACCAAGGGTTGATCGCCCATGGGGAGCATCTCACCCACCGTTGCCAGGGCTGGACGGATGACCTCAGGCGTCAGTGGGGGTGGGCGCCAGAGGTGGCTTAACCCAGGCCATGGGTGCCAGCCGCCAGAGGCCACCGCTCTCTCCTCGGGAGGGCTGGATCAGCGATGGACGACAGGTGTTGCATTTTCGCCCGGCCCGCTGGGACAGGTGGCGGCAAACCCTGGAGGTCACCAGCGGGGAGCACCTCCCCCAGCAGCCGGTGCCCCTGCTCAAGCGCCGCAGGGAGATGAGCCGACAGGACGCCATCCGCCTCTGGAGAAGCCTGCGCCAACAGGGTTGGCATCCCTGCCCTCCCCAATGGGATCCTCCGCCCCCTAGCGCTGCGCGGGGGCTTGCCGGAGCGAGCTGATCCCCACGCCAGTCAAGACAAGGCAAACAGCAGCAGATCCACACCATCAACGCCTGCCTGCACCGATTCGATCGGTGCGACGCTGGGGGGGCAGGCCACACCCAGGCCGTCCCCCCGCTTCAGCGAGATGGACCCGCTCCCATCGGCCAAGTGGAGTTCGCCGCTCCCACTGACCATCTGAATCCAGCGGTAGGGGGCCGGCTCCTGGGGAATGGTCAGGCGTTCGCCCGGGAGGGCCCGGCCACGCCACACCCGCACCGAGCGATGGATGGCCATGGCGCCATCACTCCCCATCGGATCCAGCAACAGGGTCCATCCCTGATCCATGGGGAAGGGCTTCTGCCCGTAGCTCGGAGCCAAGCCGACGCGGTTGGGTTCGATCCAGATCTGCAGCAGGCGGCAGGGCTCCTCACCTCCATTTCTCTCGCTGTGCACAAGGCCCGTGCCCGCGCTCATGCACTGCACCTCCCCCGCGTGCAGCACCGCATCGTGGCCCATGGAATCGTGATGGTGGAGCTGGCCCTCCACCATCACAGTGATGATCTCCATGTCTCGGTGGGGATGGAGGCCAAACCCCTGGCCAGGGGCAATGGTGTCGTCGTTGATCACCCGCAGGGGCCCAAAGCCCATCCAGGCTGGATCGACATGGGAGGCAAAGGAAAAACTGTGCCAGCTATCGAGCCAGTCGAGCTGGGTGTGGAAGCGCTCCGCTGCGGCACGAAACACCAAACCGGTGGAGCTCAGGGCAGTGGTGATCATGGGGTGCGACAACCAGCCATCAAAAATCTCCCTTGATCTTCACAGATCAAAGGAGATGGGGAAGACAGCGTGGGTGGCTCAGCGACGGTTGGGGGCCAAATCGGAGGGTCGGCTCAGAACGTAACCAACCATTCCAGTGAGAACGACAACCAAACCGAAGACAGCTGTGATGGCAGAGGAGTAATCCGAACTCATGACACTCAACCCAAACCGATTTGAGAGAGGATGCCCTGGCCGGTGAGCACCTCGGTGGCGAGTCCGATCACAAAACCCAGCATGGCCAGACGACCATTCCAGGTTTCGGCAAAGGCAACGAATCCAAAGCGAGGAGTGGGATCGGCCATGGCTGTTGTGAATGAATGTTACGTAGATCGTAACAGATCATGAAGTCCTTGGCCAGTCCGCGGCACGTCTTCGGTATCGATCCTGGAAAGCCTCGCGGCCTTTGATTCCCCAACGGCCTCCCTTCCTTCGATGGTCTCTGCTGCTCCTGCCGCTGGGGGCCATCGCCGCGGTTGTCCTCGGCAAGGAGCTCCATCGCCGGCCCGGCCTTTCAGGAGGGCTGGAGCAGGCCATCACGCCCCTTGAGCCCAGACACATTGCCTTGGTGATCAACACGGCCGATCCCCTCAGTGAAGCCATCGGCAGCCAATACATCCAAGCTCGTCAGTTGGGGCCCAAGCAGGTGATCCGGGTGAACTTCCCCCCCGGCCCCGCCCTGACGGCAGCGGAGTTTCTTCCCATCTATCGGCAAGTGAAACGGCAAACCCCCCAGGAGGTGCAGGCCTACGCCCTCGCCTGGGCGGCACCCTGGCGCGTGGGTTGTGTATCGATCACCAGCGCTTTTGCCTTTGGCAAGGTGCGATCCATCTGCCCCGACACCTGCCAGACCACCCCCCTCAGCCCGTATTACGCGGATGGACAGGTGCGCAGGCCCTGGTCATCCCTGGGCATCCGCCCAACGATGCTGCTGGCGGCTACCACCCCTGGGGCCGCGCGGGACCTGATTCGGCGTGGCGTCGCCGCAGATGGCACGGCTCCACCGGGAACGGCCTACCTGATGAGCTCCAGCGATGGGGCCCGCAACCGTCGAGCCGAAGGCTATGCCGCCCTCTTGAAAACCTCAGCGCCTGGCTTTCAGGTGCGGGTGTTGCAGGGGGATGCTCTCCGAGGGGCCCGTGATGTCTTGCTTTACATGACGGGCGTCACGGCAGTTGCCGATCTAGCCAGCAACCACTTTCGGCCTGGGGCCATCGGTGACCACCTCACATCTTTTGGGGGAATGCTCACGGGCCCCTCTGGCCACTCGGGAGATGGGGGCAATGGGCAGATGAGTGCCCTCCGCTGGCTGGAAGCGGGTGCCACCGCCAGTTACGGCACGGTGGTGGAGCCCTGCAATCATCGGGGCAAATTCCCCGATCCTGGGCTTCTGCTCACCTACTACCGGCGGGGTGACACGTTGATCGAAAGCTATTGGCGGAGCGTGGCCATGCCAGAGCAGGGGGTGTTCATTGGTGAGCCGCTGGCCCGGCCTTGGGGACCCCGTGCCAGAAGCGAGCGACACGGTGCCTCGGCACCGCATTCGCCCAGATGAGCGGCTGGGCTGCCCATGAAGTCGCTGGTCTCAGCGAGGATGCAGGTCGTCTCGTCCTGCCTTGCACCCCCCATGTCACTGGAGCAGCTCAAGGATTTCCTTTTGCGGATGCAGCAGGATGGAGCCCTGAAGCAACAGGTGCTGTCGGCCGCCACGGCGGATGATGTCGCCCAGATCGCCCTGAAACTCGGCTATGAGTTTTCTGGAGACGAGCTGCTTCGGGCTTCAGGCCAGCGCTTTGATCGGGTAACCGTGAGGAAAAACGACCTTCCCGGCGAATACAACTGAGGGGCTGCACGATGACCTCCTTCGCCACAGCCATCGGGAGCGACAAGACCAACGGTTTCGGAGCGGGAACCAGCAGCCGGCGGCTCTTGGCGGCCATGCTCCTTTTGCTGTGGATCTTGCCCCTGCAAGCCTGCAGGCCCGATCGCTCTCGCTCTTCGCCAAGGAGATCCGGCACCCAGATGAGGGAAATGGCCCTCCCGGAGGTGCGTCTGCGGCGGGGATCCACGGGTGCCCGTCACACGAACCCAAGGGGCAACTTGAAGGCCGGTTCTCGCTGAAGAGGCTGAGGAGTTGGAGGGCCTGATCAATCGGGCAGGGTGAAACCCGACTGCATGTGACTGACATCGAGCATCACCCAGGTGATCCACACCAACAGGGCAACCACCCCAGAAACCGCGGCAAAGCGGCCGGCGCTGCGGATCAAAACCTGCAAGGGGCTGATTTCTTTCACAGGACGCCGCCATGGAACAAACCAGTATGACCTCACGGGTTGGACGCAGGCCCCAGGCTCCGTTCGGTCCTCCATGGCCCCTTTGCCTCTACGGTGGTGGTTGACCACTTGTGTTGCATCCCTCCCTGCCACCAACTTCTTTGACCCGTCGGCCGAGCTCTTCCAGGCGTCCTCGCGGCGGCTCTGCGGCCGAAGCCCCCGCCCCAAACGCCGTGAACCCTCCGCCCGCTTCGCTTGGCAGGACCCCTGAGCTTGATTTGGCTCCCGAATTCCTCGCCCTGGGGCTTTCCCAGCCCTTGCTAAAGGCCGTGGCGGCTCGGGGCTATCTGGTTCCCTCGCCCATCCAGAAGCAATGCATTCCAGCGGTGTTGGAGGGACGAGACGTGTTGGCCGCTGCCCAGACCGGCACCGGCAAAACGGCAGGCTTCACCCTGCCCATGTTGGAGCGCTTGCAGCACGGGGCACACGCCAGAGCCGGTGTGGTGCGGGCCCTGGTGCTCACCCCCACCAGGGAGTTGGCGGCCCAAGTGGCCGAGAGCGTGCGGGCCTACGGCAGTTTTCTGGATTTGCGCTCGGATGTGGTGTTCGGCGGCGTCAGCGCCAATCCCCAAATCGATCGCCTTCGCCGCGGCACCGACGTGTTGGTGGCCACCCCCGGGCGACTCATGGATCTGCACCAGCAGGGGGCCCTGCGGCTGGATCGGGTGGAGATCTTGGTGCTCGATGAAGCCGACCGGATGCTCGATATGGGTTTCCTCCGCGACATCCGCCGGATCTTGTCTCTGTTGCCTGAGCGCCGTCAGACCCTGCTCTTCTCGGCCACCTTCTCCCCGGAGATCCGTTCTCTGGCCACGGGACTGCTGCACCAGCCAGTGCAACTGCAGGCGAGCCCAGAAAACCAGGCTGCACCGAGCGTCGAGGCGGTTCTTCACCCCTGCGACATGGCGCGCAAACCTGCTCTGTTGAGCCATCTGATCCGCAGCAACGACTGGCAACAAGTGTTGGTGTTCTCGCGCACGAAGCACGGTGCCAACCGCCTGGCCGAGCATCTCTGCGGGGATGGGCTGCAGGCGGCAGCCATCCACGGCAACAAAAGTCAGGGGGCCCGTACCCGAGCGCTGTCCGGTTTCAAGAGCGGAGAGTTGCGGGTGCTGGTCGCCACCGACATCGCCGCCCGCGGAATCGACATCCACCAGTTGCCCCATGTGGTCAACCTGGATCTCCCGAATCAGGCCGAAGATTATGTGCACCGGATTGGTCGCACCGGTCGTGCCGGCTGCAACGGCCACGCGGTGTCCTTGGTCGCGGCGGAGGAGCAGGAGCTGCTGCGTGCGATCGAGCGCCTTCTGGGCGAAAAGTTGCCGCGCAGGGAGGTGCCGGGCTTCGAACCCAAGATTCTGTCGGCTCCTCCCTTGGATCTCAGCGGCGGGAGGGGCAGAGCACCCCAGGGAGGGCGGCCGCCGCGCCGACGAGGTCGTTGACCCCTCTGGCAGGGTGTTGGCTTCTGTTAAAGCATCTTCTGCACTAATCCATAGGCCCGAGCCAACGCCAAACCCCAGACATTGAGCAGCATCAGGTTATGGATGAGAGCCAACAAGCGTCCAAGCTTCGTCACACCTGAAAATCCAGACTTGCCTTGGTTGAGGATGGAGTAAATGGAAGCATGATAATAGTCAAAAGATGTGATGGGTACGTTCGCTTCGGGGATGGATAAGATGTGCTGAGGCGTGTCACGGCCATCAGTATCAATGCGCCAGGTTAACCAACCCCAAACCATGACAAAGAACGGGATATAGGCGAGCACCTGACCCAGGAGCAAGCTGGCGCTAGCCGCAGGAATAAAGAGAAGCGCATTGATGAAAATCAGCGCGATCACGCATCGGACGACAAACAAACCACCAAAACAATCCAAGATGATTCGTGGGATCCGATACGGACTAAAGAGCGCCACGAACCATAGTGAAGGAACCAAGAACATGGATATCGTGTTCAGTGGCGCGTGGATCGTATGGGCAACATCAAAGTAGGCACGAATCATCGGATTGCCATGCTCGGCGAGGAAACTCTGTGTGAGATCTTTTAGCAACAGAGCGTCACTGAGTCTTGAGAACAGTCCGAGCAATGTCAAAGCCAGCAACTCCTTGAGCTGCCCTAACTTCTGAACCTTCAACTTGAATGCTGGGCCTGAGGACGCAGCTAATCTAAAATGAAACAGCTGTTCGATGCTCAGCGAAACCTTCCTGCTGCATCTCTGAGCATGGCCTCAGGGTCAGTCGCTTGTTGCCCAGGCGCCGAGGCTGTTGGCACAGAGTTCGGCACCGGCTTGTTTGGCGTTGTGGGCGTGATGCCTGGTTTATCCCCGGAGGTGGCGCGTCAGACTGGCGGGCGAAAAGGAAAATCCTTCCGCCAGGGCAATGGCCACAACGGCGCTGGCATCGGCAGCCGCATCCACTTGAAGCTTCAGGGCTGGAGTGGCCTCCACCTTGGCGAGAAATGCGGTGAGTTGGGCTTTAGACATGGTTTTTTTTCTTACCTTCAGACTCTAGGGCGAAATGGATCCGGACTTCTGGGCCTGAGTTGCTGACAGATCGCATAAGCGGCGGACAGGGTGGGAACATGCCTGTGAGCCTTACTTTCTTTCCCACAATTCACGACAAAACCGAGGTTCTCATCCCTGCTGATCAGACAACCCTCGGGGGTGCTAGCGATATGGTGATACGACACATATACGAAATCAGCTGTTGTGGTAGCTGAAGACAACACCATTAAGCCTGGATCTTGCCTTTGCTGTGTCATTGTCCTTGTTCTCCGATGTGAATGGACTTGGCAAGCAGTCGTGTGAGAAGCATGTCCTGTTTGGATGTCCTGACCGTAAGCCCAAAAGGACCTGCTCAGTCAAGAAACCCGCACGAGTTTCAATCTTTTGCGTCACTGCAACATAGATGCGTGGTCGTGATGTTTAGGTGTTGACCTTTGCGGAGCATCAGGGAGAGATAGGGGTAGAGATGAAGGGTGAATCAATGCAGATACGGGATAGTGCTAACTCCTACTCTGGTTGTCTTGCTGCCAACCTTTGCGCCTGGGCCACGGCGGCCAGGCGCCTGTCCTGGGTCCATAGCTGGCAGTGGCTCAACCGGGCAGAAGCCAACAGGTGGGCATCCACATAGCCGATTCCACGGCCCATCAGTTGCTCGCGCTCGATCAACAGCAGCACTTCTCCATCGCTGGCAACCGTGGCCGCCGGCAAGCCCTGCAGCAGCTCCAACACCTCGCGGCAGCGTTTCAGCTGGCCGCAGGCCAGCTCCGCAATCACCCAGGGATGGATCAACACCTGCCCCTCCTCCAGCCGCGCACCCTGTTCGGGCAACCCATCGCGCAGATGATCCACCCACACGGTGGTGTCCACCAGGATCAAGCAGCACTCCGGCGACGAGGGATCGGCTCCAGCGTGGGTTCACTCCTCCCCCAGCGCCGCCAGCCGCCTGGCGCTTTCCCGCTCCACCAACGCCCGCAACGCTTCCTTCAACAGGGCGCTGCGCTCCAGTGGCCCGCACAGCTGCTCGGCCCGGGCGAGGAGTTCATCGTCGAG
>JBIIJA010000058.1:0-9191 GCA_044234195.1 Cyanobium sp.
CGCCAGCCATCATGGACTTCCTATGGGATATCTTTGGTGAAGCGCCCGTAGCCTTTCAAAGCTTGTATTTTGAGTACGGCTCCGCCCAAGGAGCTCATAACGACACAGCATTTGTTTATGTTGACCCTCCATCCTCCTTTGCAGCCAGCTGGATTGCTCTTGAAGATGTCAAACCGAATACAGGAGAATTATTTTACTATCCGGGAAGTCATAACCATGAACAGGTTTTTGCAAACGGCGGGAAGAAATTTGACCCATCTGACGAGCATGCAAGTCGTTATTCTGAAATCCTTGAGGCCTTACTGGAAGAAGCTGGAATGGCCAAAGAGACCTTTTTGCCCCAAAAGACAGACACATTGTTTTGGGCGGCTGATCTTGTCCATGGAGGTTCTCCCTACACCAACAATCTGTCACGCCGCAGTTTAGTGACCCACTACCATCCGATCAGTGTCATGGCACCATATGCGAGAGAAAAGAAGATCCGGCCTCAACCAACCGAATCAGGAGGCTGGATTATCAGTGCGACTTAAAACCCGCAGATACAGTCTCTAATTTGCCGCTGAATTGGAAAGCGTGTTGCAGCGCTTCGACCAATGACTTGGGATCACACTCTTCGGACACACGAAGACGTCCCCCAGAAGCAATTGTGTTCCACAACGTAGGGTCGTGAATTAACCTGGCCATCGCCAGAGCAAAGTCGGGACCAGTCTGGGCTGTGAGAATGTCCTGATCTGGCACCCAGCCCATTTGGCTGGCGATCAAGGGGGTTGTGACGATCGGCAAGCCGTGTGCAGCGGCTTGGTGCACTTTGTGGGGAAGACCTGCCGCGAATCTCGTGGGTGCAATGAAAATAGAATGATCCAGCATGAGCCGGGAAACATCTTTCACAAACCCCACACAGTTCACGCTGGGAAAGCGTTTATGAAACTCTTCGTAGAGTGGCTTAACCAATGACGAATCATGGTGCCCGGCAATCGTAATCGGATAGTCTGCACAACCCGGAAGTTGGATGAATTTGGGCAGGATCTCATCTAACAGCCAATGGAGGGAATCCAAGTTTGGAGCTGCTGGATCAAGGATAGATCCAAGAAAGCACACGCCCCTTCCTCCTGCGAATGTCGCAGCAGGCTCCACCAATTTAAATCTGTGGCCAACGCACCATGTAGGATGCCCCGTCCCTTCGGCGATCAGGCGCCTCTCGCCTTCAGAGACAACTAATAATTGGTCAAAATGTGAGAGACTCTCAATTTCAGCATGCAACCCAGGAACAGAGCCAGGCTCTACTTTCTCCAAGACTTGACCCGTCGCCTTGAAATAGTCTCGAGACCAGTCTCTGATAGAGAAAAGCGACTCGATATCAGCCACTACCAAAGGGCGAGGCTGGCCTAAGCTTTCAACAAGCTCGGTGAGCAAAAGGATGTTGTGGCGCCTGGAAGCACAGATATGGGTATAGAAACCAGATCGTTTCGCGAGCAACTCAGACAATTCCTCTGATCCCCCAGCCAAAAGCTCATAGTCACTACTCAAGCGTTGATCAAAAGGCCCCATCAAGCCATTAGTGGCAAAGAGGGTTAACCAGCATCCGCCATCTGCAAGTGATTTTACAATACATTCAAGTCTTCCGAATCCAGAGCCAAGATTAGCTCTGGGGGGCTGGTCATCAATCCATAGGATTCGTATGTTTTCCGAGTGATTCAGAAGCAGATGGCGGGGGTCAGTCTCAATAAATGTTGCCCCGTCGAGGTGGCGTTTAAGCCTGCGTGCATGTTTCCGCAAGAGCAGTAACCGGTGGGACTCCATCAGGGGTCTAACCGCATCAAACCCCCCTTGAGAAGAGGCGAATTCAACATGAGTCGCACGGCAACTGGGTTCATATAGCACTTGCATCCCTAGATCTTGGATCCGGAGAGAAAGATCTGTTTCTTCATAATATGCAGGGGCATACGCTTCATCAAATCCTTTGAGCCGGGCAAGAACTTCAGATCTGATAATCATCAGACAACCAGATCCGTAATCCACAGGCCTACGTATATTCCACAGTGGGTACATAGGATCACTTCGACGTCCCACTCCGCGACATGAAGCATCATTGAAAATGACTGAGCCGGCTTCCTGAAGGCGACCATCAGGGTGCGAGATCATTCCAGTTACTGCTCCAACGGAAGGGAATCTCTCCAAAGTTTGCATCGCATTGTGCAATGCCATAGGTTCTAGAACTGCATCGTTATTAATCAGCGAGACCGACTGGGAGTGCTCGCAAACATTGGAAAAAGCTTGGTTGCACGCTCTTAAAAAATGAAGATTTTCTGAATTCCGTATGATTGTGACAGAGCCCTTAAGGCGACTGAGAAGAAGGTCTGTGGAATCCGTAGATGCATTGTCAACAATGATCAGCTTAAGATCAACACCCAATTGCCGAGAAAGAGATTGAAGGCAGCGAAATGTTAGAGCTGCTTTATTATGCAGCACAACGATGGCAGTGGTGATTGGGGCATCAACTGACTCAGGAAATGTCAGGTATTGATCGCCCTGGAGGAACAAATCGTACTCAAGCTCTGCCTGACTAGAAAAGATTGACCGATACTGCTCAAGAGTCCAGGCGTCAGCAGCTTCCGGGGTCTTTATTTGGACAGTTGGCTTACCTTTATGTTGTAAATAGAGCTGGTAACTTGGCAGTCCAGCCAAGAGGCCCCCAAAGTTGTCATAAACTGCCTCCTTGAATTGACGCTTCAGAGAAAATGGGATCAGGGCATCAGATCGATAGAAGTTTCCAATCCATGTAGCAGAACTGACAGGATCTCCTTGCGCTTTTCTCAACCACCCTGGCCTGAAAAGAGAAGCCTTGACAAAATCTGCCAGGCGTCGCCGCGGGCCATGACCAAGACGCCAAGACCGAGAATTAACAATCTCAGTGTGCAGGAAGTTGATGTGTTGGTACTGGTTTGTTGCCGCTATCAATTCAGCTTTCAAGCTATCCAGAGCCTTACCTTTTTCATGGAGTTGTTCCAAGAGACCTTGATTGGCTGTCCTGAGCTCCTCTGCCTCTGAATGGGCACTCTGAGCATGGGCCTGAGCCACCAAAGTCTCCGCCTTGGCCTCGCTGGCCTCAGCCTCGAATTGCTCAAGGGTTGCTTTGAACTTCTCCGCCTTGGCCTTAGCCTGGCTGGCCTCAGCCTCGAAGTGCTTAAGGGTTGCCTTGAACCTCTCCGCCTCAGTCTTGGCCTGGCTGGCATCAGCCCTCACCTGGGTGGCCTCAGCCTTGAACTGCTCCAGCTTTCCTTTGTACTCCTCCGCCTCCGCCTTAGCTTGACTGGCCTCCAACTGCACCTCCTCGACCATCGCCTTGATTCGCTCAAGTTCTGTCTTGGGTGGTAGTCCAAAGGAACCCCCTGGCGTCAACACGGCGAGTTTCTCTAGAAGGACTCCCTTCGCAGTCAGAGAGGAAAGCACGGTGGAAAAAGCTTCAAGCTTTGCCGCCATGGCTTCCCCTCTAACAAGAATTCCGAGACCATGTCCGTTGGCGACCTCGTATGTTCGATTCACCGACTTGATTTCATCCCAAAGTTTCCAAACTCCAAAACCTCGTTCTCTGACGTTGATGTCGTGAAAAAGGATTAGGGAGTCTTGTTTCATTTTTGGACTCCATAGGTCGTAGTCATGCTTGACCGCTTCATAGGTATGTAAGCCGTCGATATGAAGCAAATCGATGGAATTAGCTTCAAAGTATTGGGCAGCATCATCAAACGTAGACCGAATCAATCTCGAGCGGAGTCGGTGAACGTGACTCCAGTGATCAAACAATTGAGCGTAGACATGTTCCTCGTAATGGCCGGAATGTTCATCCCCTTCCCAGGTGTCGACCGCATACACAAACGTATCGGGGGAAAAAGCCTGTGCAGCCTCACAAAATGAAAAAAAAGAGACGCCGTAGTGAGTACCTAATTCAACAATTTTCTGCGGTCGAAGCTCACAAACAAGCCAATGTGCTATTGGAACATGCTGCCACCATGCGGATGGTGCGATGTAGGCAGGATTCAGGGAGAGAGATTGCAGGTTATTCATCAGGAAAAACGGGGATTCGTGGTAGGCCTTCAACCAGGACAAAGGGAAGGAGCGATTTCAGGGCCCACCCATCCAGGCGGAAAGGAGCGAGATTTAAACATATTTTATCGCACGCTCGTTTATCTTTCAAAGTACTGCGCCATCATGCCAACCCTCTAGTGAGCCAAGGCACACCAAATCATCAGCACAGCTCCAGCCAAGCCGGAACGCTACACTAAAAAAGGAAGCTTGCTTCGGTTGCGCTCTAGCAACCATACCGAGAAAAAAATCCCTATTATATTTACTAGAAGAATTAAAAGAGCTTGATCAAGCTTTATATTTCCTTGGAGCAAAGCATGCCGAAAATTACTGATAACCCGATAAAAGGGATTTGCATCTGCCATCCAACCGAGTGCCCCGAGAGACTCTTTTGTATAAAGAATTGGCGAGAGCAAAAAAACGAGTTGGATCAGAATCGGAACCAACTGAAAGAAATCCTCGTAACGAACGCCCAACAGGCAGAGGAGCAAGGGAAACCAGTAGATAAAAAGGAGAAGATTGATCAGCGGAAGCATGCCGTAAACGAAGAGATGCAACACAAGACTCGACTGAAAAAAAGACAGAACAGCAATCACCAAGACAAAAGACTGCAAAAATGTTTGCAACTGAAATGACCATTCCTCCAGGGTGTAAAAGATCGGATCAATATTTGTATTTTGTAGATTCTTTGCATTATTTTTGAACAGGCTTGGTGCAGACTGCACAGAAGCGGCAATGGCATTCCAGGCAACAAGGCCTGTACCTAGATAAACAACGTAGGCATTAAAATCTTTAACTTTAAACACAGTGCCATACACAACCGCGAGGACAGCAATCGAAAGCAAGTTGGAGAAACCAAGCCAAAAGCTTCCAAGGGTGGTGCGTGCAAAGCGCTCACGTGTTCGTGCCGTGGCTGTAAACCACCAGGCACGTCGGCTTTTCCAGCCAAATTGGAGAGAATTAGCAGCAGTGATCATGGTAATAAGTCAAAGATTCCTCCAAAGGTCCATCGAAGATGATCTGCCCCTGGTCGAACACCAATCCCCGGCGGCAGAACTGTTGCAATAAGAGATTGGAATGGCTGGCAAGGACCAAGGTGCCAGAGGAATCGATGAATTGCTCCATCCGTTTTTGAGCGCGCTCAAAAAAGCGAGCATCTCCAGCCCCAAATCCCTCATCCAACGCTAAGCAGTCATGCCTGCCGGACGTCAGCAGAGCAAACAATAACCGAGCAGCCATTCCCTCGCTGTAACCCTTCATTGGCAGGTGGATGAAATCGCCCAGCTCGGAAAACTCGACGATATCGGCCAGATAATCTGAAAACCCATGCAACCTACCATGATGCAAAAGATAATGACCTTTGACGGCTTGCAAACCACTTAACTCGGGGCTGGTGAGGAAACTTTTCTGAATCATGGGAAAAACATTGCAGGATGCCTTGAAGAACCCAGATGTAGCAAAGTAAATGCCTGAAATCAGCCTTAAAAAGGTACTCTTACCAGCCCCGTTATGACCAATCAGGGCAACCCGTTCACCATGGTTTATGGTGCATGTTATTCCACGCAAGGCATCGATCTCTGCGCCAGATCTTGTCCGTCGCATGGTCCCTCCTGTTAGAGAGCGAATCAGTGCCTTTTTGAGCGTACGAGTTTCGCTAGTATTAACTGGTATGCTAAGCCATACATCTCGAAGTTCTAAGACGGGAGTAAGGCATGAATCAGATGCCAAAGTGATAACAGCAGGGGACGATACTTGCTTCACCCCTCATCCAAGCCATTTGGAAAGCCATCATACTTCGGCTCTGGAACCAATCCAATTTCCTCCAAAACAGTTAGGCTCTTGTTTCAAAGGTAATGCATTCCCCCTTGTCTGCCCTCACCCGCTGCCTCGTTGAAGAAGCCGCCGCCATTTCTGGTGCCGCCGCTCGACTCGACAGCGACCAAGTGGAGGGAGCTCTGAGGCTCCTGGAAGGCTGCGCTGAGAGGCGAGCCAAACTGGTAATCACAGGGGTGGGGAAAAGCGGCATTGTAGCCCGCAAAATTGCCGCCACCTTCTCCTCCATCGGCCTGATGGCCATTTATCTCAATCCCCTCGATGCTCTCCATGGGGATTTGGGTGTGGTGGCTCCTGATGATGTCACGCTGCTGCTCTCGAATAGCGGGGAAACCCAAGAACTGTTGGACATTCTGCCCCACCTGCGCCGCCGCGGCACGGCCCGCATCGCCCTTGTGGGCCGGGTGGCCTCCAGCCTGGCCCGCGGCTGCGATGTGGTGTTGGATGGGTCGGTGGATCGGGAGGTGTGCCCGCTGAATTTGGCCCCCACCGCCAGCACGGCGGTGGCCATGGCCATTGGGGACGCTTTGGCGGCGGTTTGGATGGAGCGACGGGGCATCTCCCCCCAGGACTTCGCCCTGAACCATCCAGCCGGCTCTTTGGGCAAGCAGCTCACGCTCACCGCCTCGGATCTGATGGTGCCCGTGGCCAGACTGGCGCCCCTGGCCGCTGCCACGCCTTTGCCGGAGGTGATTGGTCACCTCACGGCGGATGGCGTTGGGGCCTGCTGGGTGGCCCAGGAGCACGACAGCCAGAAGCTCTGGGGGCTGATCACAGATGGGGATTTGCGGCGAGCCCTACAGAGCCGCCAGGCCCATCAATGGGACCATTTGACGGCCAACGACTTGATGACGGCCGATCCCATCACCATCAGTGGCGACACCCTCGCCATTCATGCTCTGGAGGCCATGGAGCGCAACAGGCGGAAAGCCATTGGCGTGTTGCCCGTGGTTGGGGAGAACGCACGCATGCTCGGTCTTCTGCGCCTTCACGACCTGGTGATGGCCGGACTCGCCTCGACCTAATCGCTCCCATCCTCCTGGGCCGCGAGGGATCGGGCCTGCTCAAGTTGGTCCGGGGTGTCCACAGAAAGGGATTCCCCCTCCACGGGGAAGGTGCCGATGCCAATGCCAGCCTCCAGTAAACGGAGCTGCTCCAGCTTTTCAAAGGATTCCAGAGGGGAAGCTGGCAGTTGCGACCATCGGGCCAACACATCCGCCCGATACCCATAAATCCCCACATGGCCCCAATAGGGAGCATGCAAGTGCCAATCTGCCGGGTCGACATCCCGCACATGGGGAATCGCTGATCGTGAGAAATACAACGCCCGCCCATCGGCAGTGACAAGGGTTTTGACCACATTCGGGTTGTGCACTTTGTCCGCAGCCATGCGGTACACCGGCGTCAACACCTCCGTGGCCGGACCCCGGTGCTCAAACTCCCAAGCCATCTTGTCAATCGTCTGCGGATCGATGAAAGGCTGATCCCCCTGCACGTTGAGGATCACCGTCTCATTGGCTGGCGCCTCCACCAGAGCCACAATCGCCTCCACAACGGAGGCAATCCGCTCGCTACCCGAGGAGCACTCTGGGCTGGTGGCCAAGGCGGGAAAACCCCATTGGGCCGCCGCCGCCATCAGCTCCTCACTATCGGTGCACAGCACCACCGCTTGGGGGCTGTGGGCCCGGGCACACCGCTCCAGGACTCTTCGCAGCATGGGGCGGCCACCAATATCGGCCATCACTTTTCCCGGTAGGCGGGAGGATTGCATGCGGGCTGGCACAGCCACCACAAAGCGCATCGGGCCTCGAAGCAGGATGCCGGGAGCTTATCGGCATCGCCCGATAAGCTTGCCCTCTCCGGGAGCTTCCATGAAGACCTTCGTGCTCGGTGTTGGAGCGCAGAAGGCAGGCACCACCTGGCTGCACGCTACCCTCAACGCCAGAAGCGACGCAGACTTCGGTTTTTGCAAGGAATATCACATCCACGATGCCCGCAAGATTGAACGCCTGAATCCCTTTCGGCCCTACGACGAGGGGTCCTGGCTCGGGCGGAGGTGGCGAGAAGCCACCCTGTTGGCGAAGCCGCGGACACGCCGCCGCTTGGGGTTTTACCGACACCCAGAGAGGTATTACAACTATTTCCAGAGCTTGCTGAGCCAGCCTGGCATCGCCATCACAGGCGACATCACCCCTGCCTACGGCCAGCTGGGCGCTGCAGACCTGAGGCAAATTCAGGCAGAGATCGAAGCGCGCGCGCTACGGCTTCGCACGATTTTTCTGATGCGAGATCCGATTGAGCGAATCATTTCCAGCGTGCGCATGAACCTGCGCAAGAAAAAGCGCTTGGTGCCCGAGCAGGAGATCGAAGCCCTGCAACGCACCGTGAGCCGGCGGCCCCGAGGAATCGAAGCCCGCAGCAACTATCGCCACACCCTTGAGGCGCTGGATGGCGCCTTCGGGCTGCAAGAGGTGTATGTGGGCTTTTACGAAAGCCTGTTTCGAGAGGACACCATTCGCGCTCTCTGCCAATACTTGGAGATTCCCTACATCGAAGCCGATTTCCAAAAACGCCTTAACGTGAGTGCCACCACCACCGACGTTCCTGAGGAGGTGCTCATGGCCCTTGGGGCCTGGCAGAGCAGCACCTGGCACTACTGCCGCGAGCGGTTCCCCAGTGTTGACTTCGATGCTTTATGGCCCACCGCGAGCCGCTGGTGCCAGAGAGCCTCTCCAGAACAGGCCCCGATTAGTCCCAAAGCCTGAGGGCCTCATCTCGACTGGCAAACCATTCCGCCGCCAGGGCGCCACCCATGGTGCGCTGCTCCTGGAACCAGGGCCCGCCCAGGGTCCAATGGAGCAGCACGGCCTCTTTCGAGAGAGCGGCATCTTGCACATCCACCAGATGGTTCCAGCAGTCGGGCAGGGCCCCAATCTCGTGATCGCCCGCCAGCCAGTGGAAGCGATGCAACTCCAGGCCGGAGGCAGAGTTGACATATTCCACACTGAGGGCCGTGCAGCGAGAGCAGTTCAAGAGCATCAGCGAACTCCAGTTTTTCTTCGGATAGGGACTCTGCACTTCGCCGAGGAATTTCACCGTTTCAGAGGGGATATGTTCATGCTGCACGCACATCACCGCAAAGCGATCATCCCGTAAGTTCCAGAGAGAGGCGATATCGCCGCGACAGAGCATGTCGCAGTCCATGAAAATGGCCCAGCCCTGATAATCCATGAGCCGAGGCACGAGAAAGCGTGTGAAGGAAAAGGCCGTGGATTGCT
>JBIIJA010000059.1:0-9189 GCA_044234195.1 Cyanobium sp.
ACACCTCCCGCTCAAACATGCCTTCCGCCAGCAGGCTGTCGCCGGCCGCCATGGCCTCAAAGGCGGCTTTCAGGCCAGGCCGATCCCTGGCAGGGGCTTCGGCCACCCGGCGCAACATCTCCGCCAACACCTGCTGCTCCCCTCGCTGCCCTCCCATCGGCGCGCCCGGCGCCTGGCCTTGGGCCTGGGCCGCCATCCCCCGCTCCGCTCCCGTCACCAGCTCCAGCCACTCCTCCAGATCCGGCAACACCGGTAGCCCGGTGGCCGCCGCGATCGCTTCAATCAGGCGGCGGGTGTCGTCATCCCAGCCGCTCTCAGTGAGCTTCAGCACATTCCACTCGGCCAGCAGGGGCTGGAGGGACGGCGGCAGCTGGGCAGTGGGGATCTCCTGGAGCTGGGCCTCCTCCACCAGCAGGGGCACCACGGTCAGCTCCTGGCGGTCCCCGCTCGCCAGGGCCGTCTCCAGCTCGTAGCGCACCATGTCGGTGGGATCCTGGAGCCGCGGCAGATTGGTGCCATCCGCCCAGCGGCGGCCGATCACCGCCACACAGGCCTTGCTGGCGGCCAGGGCCTGATCGATCTTCTCGCGCCACTTGCCTGCCCCGATGCTGGCCACATCGCGAAAGACCCGCTCCCAGCTAAAGCCAATCCGCAGCCAGTCCCACACCCGCGCGCTGGCGCCCCGGGCGTCATCCCGGCGGTAGCTGATGAAGATGCGCTCCCGCGTGGCGCTGGGGATGGAGGCGGCCATGAGGCGTCAGCCCGGTGGGTCCAGGATGGCAAACCCACTAGGAGCGCAAACCGGCTTCGAGACCCCATGCTCCAGCGGTGGTGGGCCGTGTCCCCCGCCCGCCGCGTGCTTCAGCCCTGGCTTGGAGTGGTGGCCAGGGAGGGGCGAAGGTTGCGCAACCCCGAGAGGAACATCGGAATGAATTGCTCCACCAGCTTCTCGGGCCGGTCCTCCAACACGCGCTTCACCGCGAAGATCCGCGACTTCTGCAGATCGGGGGAAAGCAAGGCCTGGGGCAGGCGCTCCAGCACATAGCCCGGACGCTCCCAGGGCGGCAGGGTGTTGGCGATTTCCACCAAATTGCCCAAACGACGCAGTTCGGCGCCGGCGGTGATATCCATCCCCGCCTCAAAAGCAGCGTGCTCAATCATGAAATATTTGCGCTTGGCCGCCTGCACGCGGGCCCGATGCTCAGGGCTTTGGCTGGCGATCTTGCCCAGCCAACGGCTTCCCCAGCTCACATGGGCTGCCTCTTCCGGAAGGATCTTTTCGAGGGTTTGGCGGATCGCCACGTTTTCCTCAGTGGCGGGCGCCTGGCGCAGGGCAGCGATGTGGGCTGAAAAGGCCTGGCAACCACGCTTTTCGGTGGCATTGATGGAGGCCAGGGCAGCAATCAAACCCTCTTCTTGCTGGTAGGCATCACCATTGCTGTCCTCCACGGTCTTGTCGAGAAGGCGGTTGAGTTCATCGATGTAAGAGCCGCTCTTGGGATTGCCGATGTCTTCACCCAGGTCACAGAGCAGGTCGGTGAGCCAAGCCGCATGGCGGGCCTCATCGCTGACGTGATGGGACAGATCGCGCACCAGCTCCCTGGGCTTCCCATCGAGGGCTTCAATCAAGGAGGTGAGTTCCAAGCAGGAACGCTGCTCATTGAAGCGGTAGCTGTTGAGAAATAAAATCTGAATCTTTCGCTCTTTCACCACCTCGGCCATCACCTCTTTCGGACCGATGGTGTTCAGAATCTTGCGGGGGTAGCTCACGGCCATCGGTGGAGTGCACCTCAATTGGCACAGATCGTAACGACACTGGCGGCCAATAGCGGGTTGGTGGGCTGGCAGGACAACAGCAACCCCACAGGGCCCTGGCATCAAAGGATTTCTGGTGGATTTGTAAGGTGAGCAACGGGCACGCCCACCTCGGGCTCTCAGCCGGCTTGGCCGTCTCCCGCCTCCATGCCAGCCATCACGGCGACCCACCCCTCCCCATGAGACGCCTTCTCCCGCTCCTGCTGCTCACCACCACGGCCACAGCCGCCCTGGCAGCACCCTTCCAACAGACCTTGCGCCTGCAAGGGGTGACTTTTGCAGTTGGGGCCGTGGGCGAGGGCTCCACCCAACTCCTCCAAGTGAGGGCCCACAAGGGCCTGAAGGCCTACCCCCTGGTCAAGCAAGAGTTGATCGGCCGGGTGAGCAGCGCGGAGGTGGAAGATCTCAATAGTGACGGCCGGCCCGAACTGGTGGTGGTGGTGCAGAGCGCCGGCAGCGGCAGCTACGGCGGCGTGCAGGCCTGGAGCGCCGGCCCCCGAACTCTGGAGCCGATCACCCTGCCACAACTCAGCCCCGCCCTGAGCCAGGGCTACATGGGGCACGACCGCTTTGCCCTGGTGGAGACCAGCTTGGTGAGACGGTTCCCCATCTACAAACCAGCCGACAGCAACGCCAAGGCCACAGGCGGCACCCGTGAAGTCGTCTACAAGCTGGTGCCCGATCAAGGGGGTTGGCTGTTTCAGCCCGTGCGCAGCACCGACCTCCCCCCCCAGTGAGCACCCCCAGCCCCCTCATGGTGCTAGGCACGAGCAGCGGGGCCGGCAAGTCGCTGATGAGCGCCGCCCTCTGCCGGGCCCTGCGCCGCCGCGGCGAAACCCCCGTGCCCTTTAAGGGGCAAAACATGAGCAACAACGCCTGGGTGGATCCCCAGGGCGGTGAGATGGCCTACTCCCAGGCCCTGCAAGCCTGGGCCGCGAGCCTGGAGCCCATTTGCGCCATGAACCCCGTGCTGCTCAAGCCCCAGGGCGACAGCACCAGCGAGGTGATCCATCTGGGCCAATCGGTGGGCCTCACCCGGGCGGAGACGTACTACCGCGACTGGTTCAAGCCTGGCTGGGCCGCCATCCGCCAGGGGCTCCGCCACCTGCAGGAGCGCCATCCCGATGGGCGGCTGGTGCTGGAGGGGGCTGGCAGCCCGGTGGAGGTGAACCTCCAGGCCCGTGACCTCACCAACCTGCGCCTGGCCCAATACCTGCGGGCTCGTTGCATCCTGGTGGCGGATATCGAACGGGGTGGGGTGTTCGCCCAGGTGGTGGGCACCCTGGCCCTGCTCCGCCCCGTGGAACGTCCGCTCATCCGGGGGGTGCTGGTCAACCGCTTCCGGGGCCGCCGCGAACTCTTTGAGCCGGGGCGCCGCTGGCTTCACGAGCACACGGGCGTGCCGGTGCTCGGGGTGATGCCCTGGCTGGAGGAGCTCTTCCCCCCCGAGGATTCGCTCGATCTGTTGGAGCGGCGCAGCCGCAAACAGGAGGCCGCCCTGGAGATCGTCGTGCTGCGGCTTCCCTCCTTGAGCAACTTTTCCGACCTCGATCCCCTCGAGGCCGAGCCCACGGTGCGACTGCGCTGGCTCAGCCCCGGCCAAGAGCTCGGCCAGCCCGATGCGGTGGTGGTGCCCGGAAGCAAGCAAACCCTGAGGGATCTGGCGGCCCTGCACCGCTGCGGGCTCGCGCACCAGCTGCGGCGCTATGTGGCGGAGGGGGGCCAGGTGTTTGGCGTCTGCGGCGGGCTGCAAATGCTGGGGCGGGAGGTGAACGATCCGGAAGGCCTTGAAGGGGGGGGCTGGGGAGAGCAAACCGCCGCAGGTCTAAACCTCCTGCCCCTGCGCACGGTGTTCACAGCCAGCAAGGTGCTCCGGCAGCGCCGCAGCGGTGCCCTCTGGCCGCAGCCAAGCGATGGCTCCGGCCACGGGGTGGAGATCGAGGGCTTTGAATTGCACCGGGGGCTGAGCGCCTTGCTGGACGAGGTCGATGCCCCTGAGGACACCGCTCCCTGCCAAACCCTCTGCACCGATGCGGATCTGGGCTGGGTGCAGCGCCAGGGATCCCAGGGGGGGCTAGTGGCCGGCACCTACCTCCATGGGGTCTTTGAAAACGGCCCCTGGCGGCGTCGCTGGCTCAACCACCTGCGGCTCCGCAAGAGCCTCGCTCCGCTGAGTGAAGCCCAGCCCCACCACAGCCGACAGCGGGAGGCTCTCCTAGAGCGCTTGGCCGATGCCTTCGAGCAGCATGTGAATCTGGATCCCTTGCTGGACGATCGGAGGGCGGGGGTTGGCTGAACCAAGGGAAATGCACATCCACTGGCCCAATGGCACCACCACCTGGGTCGCCTCCGGCACCGACTGGTTGCAGGCGGCCCATGAGGCCCGCATCCCTATCCCCACCGGCTGCTTGGGGGGAAGCTGCGGCGCTTGTGAGATCACCGTGAACGGCGAAACCGTGCGGGCTTGCCTTGCCGTTGTGCCGGCAGGCTGCCCCGACGCGCTGACGGTGGAATGGGTGATGGATCCCACTTGGTGAGACCTCCCCTGGTCACCCATGCGGCCTACTCCACGCCTCTGCCGGAGGAGCACCGCTTTCCCATGGCCAAATTCCGGCTCCTGGAACAGCACCTCCGCCAACGCGACTTGCTCAGGGATGACCAGCTCCATGCCCCCCTGCCCGTGCCCCGACGTTGGCTTGAGCTGGTCCATCCCCGCGCCTACCACGAGGCTTTCGCCCGCCAACGCCTCAGCAGCGCCGAGGCGCGGCGGATCGGCCTGCCCCCCACCCCTGGGGTGGTGCGCCGCAGCTGGCTGGCCGTGGGCGGCACGGTGCTGACCGCCCGACTTGCCCTACGCCATGGCCTGGCCTGTCACCTGGCGGGGGGCACCCACCATGCGTTCGGGAGTGCGGGCAGCGGCTTTTGCATCTTCAACGATGTGGCTGTGGCCTCCCATGTGCTGCTGGCCGAGCGGCTGGTGCGACGGATCCTGGTGGTCGACCTGGATGTGCACCAGGGGGATGGCACGGCCAGCCTGTTTGCGGACGATCCCCGGGTGTTCACCTTCTCCGCCCACGCCGAACGCAATTTCCCCCTGCGCAAGGCCCAAAGCAACTGTGATCTGGCCCTGCCAGATGCCATGGAGGATGGCCCCTACCTGGCGGCGGTGGCAGGGGTGCTCCCCGATCTCCTCAGCCAGGCATGTCCTGATCTGGTCTTTTACAACGCCGGGGTAGACCCCCATCGGCAGGACAGGCTCGGGCGGCTCTGCCTCAGCGATGAAGGCCTCATGCAACGGGAACGGATGGTGCTTGAAACCTGCCTGCGACAACGGGTGCCCGTGGCCACCGTGATCGGAGGCGGCTACGACGCCCTCGGGCCCTTGGTGGAGCGCCATGGCCTGGTGGTGCGGGCTGCAGCGGAGATGGCGCTGCTCTTTGGGCTATGAACGAAGACCATGCCATCACTGATGCCGTCACTGATCGGCCAGCAAGGGTGGCGAACATTTCTTGGTCCCAGCACCTCAGGAGAAACAAATTTGCTATCGATGCAAGCAAGAAGATGCCGATTTGGCCAAGGCAGGGGTCAACTGCGATGGTTAAGGATATTGGAGTTGTGAATATGGGCGGCTGAATTTGACGGAGTTAACTTGTTCAGATAAATCCATTTTTGCTGTTGGCCAATTGAGATGATGACACCACATCCCACATGATCCACCAACGAGGAGGATAGAAGTGATGTTGGAGTGGTGATGTCAGTGTAGTGATTACAGTGTAATGATTATAGTGTAGTGATGTCGGAGTGGTGATGAAGAAAGGATAGACGACTTCCTAAGATACGAACTTATTTAAAGGCAATCAGGCCGGGCGATCGGTGGGACGAATCGATCAGATCCTCAAGGAGCTTTTGCCAAAAGAGACGTGATCAACTCCAGTGGTTGGATTTGAAGCTCAGCAGTGGTGCCCAAGAGGTGATCCGCTCCAGCGTCCATGAGCCGTTGCTCGTAGGCCTTCCTCTGGGTGACCAGCTCTGGGGGATGAAGATGGGGCGGAGCGACCGCCAGGGCAAAAAACCGCTGTTTCGGACAGGCCTGGCGAGCACGCTGCACTGTCTCCACATCCGCGACGGTGTCTCCCACGTAAGCCACCGGAGGGGCCTGGGGCCCAAGGGCCAGGCCCCAATGGGCAGCCAGCCGCTCGGCAAGCCTGAGCACGCCCGTGGGATCCGGTTTGTCAGGGGCATCCCCCATCGCCACCAATGGGGGATTGCGAAGACCGAGCCGTTCCTGCAGCAGGAAACGGGCGGAAGGGGGTTCGGCACCGCTAACAAATCCCCAAGCAATGGCAGCTTGGGACAGATCTGTGAAAAAGTCCGGTCCCACCAGCAAGGGCTCCTCCCGGATGAAACCCTTCCAAAAGGCAGGTGGGCCGCAGGGATCCCCACCGAAGTAGAAGCCACTGAACACCTCCGCCACCTGCTCCAAGTTGGGAAGCTCCCAGCCAGAGGCATGTTGGCTGCCCTGCCGATGACGCCTCAGCAGTTCCAGGCTGGCGTCCCAATCGTTGTTCCAGCAACCTTCGCTTTTGAGGTCATCAATGGCAGCCGGTTCGGGAGACCAGCCGCTGAAGTGCTGCACCGTGGCCCGTATGGCCCTCCGATAGCTCGCGCTCACATCTCGAATCACCCCATCCAGATCGAAAAGCAGGATGGCGCGCACGGACGAAGCAGCGTTGCTGGAGGAGCAGGACAGGGTGAACAGACCATCCAGGCTGGTACCTTAGGGGTTGGACTGTTGGCCTTGGGCGCAGAAACAAAGATGGCTCCAGAGAAATCAACCCTGGACACCGGCGCAGTGCTTGCCGCTGAAGAGGTTGTCGATCTCCCCGCAGCGGCGGAACCCACCGAGGGCAGGCCGGTGATGCGCGGAGGCACCGCGGCACTCGCCACGGCGACGATTGATGAGGATGGGGTGCCCTCGGGCTACACCCCCAAGCCCGATGAGGGGCGTTTTCTACTGAAGATTCTCTGGCTCCCCGACAACGTCGCCCTCGCGGTGGATCAGATCGTGGGTGGGGGGCCAAGCCCCCTCACGGCCTATTTCTTTTGGCCCCGGGAAGATGCCTGGGAAACGCTCAAAGGAGAGTTGGAGCGCAAAAGCTGGATCACCGACAACGAGCGTGTGGAGATTCTCAATAAGGCCACAGAGGTGATCAACTACTGGCAAGAGGAGGGTCGCGGCAAGAGCCTGGAAGAGGCCAAGCTGAAGTTCCCAGACGTCACCTTCTGCGGCACCGCTTGAACGCCGATCTCTGAGACACAACTCCATCAGGGGGGTATAGGGCCACCACCGCTAGTGCAGTGGTGGCCCTTTCTGATGCAGGGAGTTCTGCCAAGATGCATCTGCTTGGAACTTCAGGGCGTCAGCCTCCGTGGATGGATGGCTCCACAATTGACGGGCTAGGGGCGGTGAAAGGGTGAAGGTATCGATTCCCGAGGGCGCCAGACGGCTGAGATCCTCAGGTGTCCGCAGACTGGCTACCAACAGACGGGTAGGCGATCCGAGCCCCACCAAACACTGCTGCATGCTCAATACCTCGGCGAAGCCATCTCGGCCTTCGTCCTGAATGCGACCCAAATAGGGCGCCACGTAAGTACAAGCCAGAGCGGCCGCCGCAAGCACCTGCGGAGCACCGTAACAGGCTGTCAACGTCACTCTGGTCCCTCGTTCCAGCAGGAGACGGCTTGTCAGTAACCCCGCTTGCGTGAGCGGAAGCTTGACCACAACGCACTGGGGTGACAAGTCCGCAAGGGCCCTGGCGCAATCGAGCAATTCTTCTGTGGTAGACCCCCAAGCCTGGAGATGGAGTTCTCGGATACCCAGGCGGTAGGCCTCTTCGGCCAAGCCAGCCAAAGCCTGAAGCGTGCAGGGAATACCAGCGCGCTTGAGGAGAGTTGGGTTTGTGGTGATCCCCTGAAAGAGACCAAGGGGCCAGAGCCCTTCCCAGGACTGGGGGTCAGCCGAATCGATCAGCAAGCGCAGGGCCACAGGCTGGATAACGGGCTGGGATTGACCTCAGCTGCCGCGACTTGCTGACAGTCGGGCCCTTGCTTGAGCAAGGGCGTCTTGAGCCTGGATCTTCTCGGGACTGGATTGCTGACCCTCATACGCACGAGCTGCCAGCTCGGCAGCCTCAAAATCCCGCTCAGCAGTGGCTCGATCGATGGAACGACCCAGCTCGGCACCATTCACGAGAACGGTGACCTGATTGTCTTCCACTTCAGCGAATCCACCGAGAAGAGCAATGGAGGTCCAATCTGCACCCTCCCTCAAGCGAAGCACACCCCTGTCGAGAGCGGTGAGCATGGAGACGTGGCCCGTAAGCACCCCCAGCTGACCGGTGGTGCTGGGAAGGATTACCTCATCGACAGGACCGTCAAAGACGCTCTGATCAGGAGCTAACACACGAAGGTTGAGGGTCATCGGCTTAACCCTTCTTGGCGTCAGCGAGGATCTTCTCCGCCTTGGCCTTCACCTCATCGATGTTACCAACGAGGTAGAACGCCGCCTCTGGAAGATCGTCCAATTCACCGGCCAGAATCATCTGGAATCCCTTGATGGTTTCCTCCAACTTCACGTATTTTCCGGGCATCCCGGTGAACACTTCGGCCACGAAGAAGGGTTGGGAGAGAAACTTCTCGATCTTGCGGGCCCGATCCACCGTGCGGCGGTCATCTTCTGAGAGCTCATCAAGGCCAAGAATGGCGATGATGTCCTGAAGTTCTTTGTAGCGCTGCAGGGTGCTCTGAACCGCCCGGGCCGTGCGGTAGTGCTCATCGCCCACGACAGAAGGCTGAAGCATGGTGCTCGTGGAATCCAGGGGGTCCACAGCGGGGTAGATGCCCTTGGAGGCCAAACCGCGGCTCAGCACGGTGGTGGCATCCAAGTGGGCGAAGGTGGTGGCTGGTGCAGGGTCAGTCAGGTCGTCGGCTGGAACATAGACGGCCTGAATAGACGTGATGGAACCTTCCAGAGTGGAGGTGATTCGCTCCTGCAGCGCGCCCACGTCTGTGCCCAAGGTGGGCTGGTATCCCACAGCTGAAGGCATGCGACCCAGGAGAGCCGACACCTCCGAACCCGCTTGCACAAACCGGAAGATGTTGTCGATGAAGAGCAGCACATCTTGCTTGTTCACATCGCGGAAGTGCTCGGCCATCGTGAGAGCAGAGAGACCCACCCGCATGCGGGCCCCCGGAGGCTCATTCATCTGGCCATAGCACAGGGCCACTTTCGACTTGGAAAGGTCGTTGGCATTAATCACCCCCGACTCTTTGAATTCCTCGTATAGATCATTGCCCTCCCTGGTGCGCTCGCCG
>JBIIJA010000225.1:0-4431 GCA_044234195.1 Cyanobium sp.
GCTGAGGGGGTCACCCAGGCCCTGCGATCCGCCGGGATCCCGTTTGAGGTGGAAACGATCGAGCGGGTGAAAGGGGCGGCAGCGTCCCAGCCCGAGGGGCCGCAAGGAACGGCAGCCGCACCCGCCGTTCGTCCGGCCCCACCCCCCCGCTGACCATGGGTTCTCCTCCCCGTCCTCCCCTGCCACGGGCCCAGCGGGAGTTGAGTCTCCGCCAGGCCCGCCAACTCATGGACACCGCCTATTTGGCGGCGGCCACGGCCCTGTTGTGGGCAGCGTTGTATTACTTGCCCGTGGGAAGTGCCCTGTTTCGGCTCGCCTTGCCGCTTCCCCTCACCTTGCTGCAGCTGCGCCATGGCTGGCGTTGCGCCCTCGAAGGGGTGGCCGTCACCAGTTTGTTGTTGGTGGCCCTGATGGGGCCGATCCGGGGGCCCCTGGTGCTGTTTCCCTATGGATTGCTCTCCCTCTGGTTGGGTTGGGGCTGGCGGAGGCGCCTGAGTTGGTGGCTCACCCTGCCCGTAGGGGCTCTGATTGGGGCCTTTGGTTTCCTGGTGCGTTTGGCCGTGCTCTCCGTTCTGGTGGGCGAAAACCTCTGGGTGCTGATCACTTCGGCGGCCTCCCAGGTGCTGGATCGCTTTTCCGATGTGCTGGGGCTGGGGCCCGGCCTGGATCTCACCCAGGTTCAGGGGGCTGCTTTGGCCCTGGTGGTGCTGCAAAACCTGTTGGTGGTGTTCTGTCTCCATGCGGTGGCCTATTGGATTTTCCCCCGCCTTCAGGCTCCGATCAGCGAGCCCCCACCCGCTATGCAGGCTCTGGTGAGCCTCGACCCCCGTTGAGCGCCCCGCGCTTGCTGAGTGGCCCCTCCCTCGCGGCTGAACGTTGGTGCGCCCGCTGGCGGCAAGGGTGGAGAGCCACCCAGGTGTTGGTCTTGCTGGCGGCCACCGAGACGGCGGCCGTGCCAGGCATTTCCGCCGCAGGTGCCACACCTAAGTCACGCCAGGCCACGGCTGCGGCGGACGCGGAGCTGCTTCTGCTGGGCCCGTTGGGGGAGCGACCCCATGCGCTCCCCCCCCTCCCGGCCGGCGTCTCCCCGGCGCTGATCAGCCATGTGGTGGTGGAGGGTTTGGCGCTCACTCCCCTGGTGGTGGATCTGGGGTGTGCCATGGCCCCTGCCATCCCCCACCTTCGTTTGCCCTCTCCTGCCGGAACGGGAGCTGCCCGGTGCCTCAGTTCCGGTGCGGCGATGTCCAGGAGGCGGGTGGAGGCCCTCCTGGAGCAGGGGCGCCGCTGGGGCAGGCGCTTGGCCGTTCAAGCTCCCCAGGGCCCCCTACTCGTTGCGGAATGTGTTCCCGGGGGCACCAGCACCGCCCAGGCCCTTCTTTGTGGGTTGGGGGTAGAGGCTGGGGGTTTGGTGAGCGGCAGCTTGCGCCATCCTGCCCACGGTTTGAAAGATGCTCTGCTCCAGCAAGGGGCCCAGGCGGCTGGGCTGGGATTGGGCCTCCAGGCTCGCCACGATCCGCTCGCGGTGGTGGCGGCCCTGGGAGATCCCATGCAGCCCCTGGCTGCCGCCCTGGTGTTGGAGGCCGCCACGGCAGGGGTGCCTGTGATGCTGGCTGGCGGCAGTCAGATGGCGGCCGTATTGGCGCTGGCGCTGGCCTTGGCGCTGCCCAGCCAGCGCCCCCAGGTGGTTGCCGCCACGGCCCTCGCTACCACCCGCTGGGTGGCGGAGGAGGCCGGCAGTGATCTCGAGCGCTTGCTGGCCCATCTCGGCGAGCGTTGGCAGGTGGAGCCCCTGGCGTTTTGCAGTTCTCTGGCTTTTCCAGCGGGTTCCCATCCAGCCCTCCTCGCCTATGAAGAGGGCTATGTGAAGGAAGGGGTGGGGGCCGGAGGTTTGGCGGTGTTGTGGGAATTGAGCGGCCGTGATCCCCAGGCGCTGGCCCGCCGCTGCAGCCAAGCCTGCGCCCATCTGTTTTCCTCTCCCATGGCCCGCTCCGTTGAACCTCTACGGTCGTCCCATGGCTGAGGGGCAACTGACGCGGCGTTCGCTGCTGGGGATCGGGGTTGGCGGATCCCTAGCTCTGCTGGCGAGCTCCCTGACGGGTTGCTCGCGGGAGAGAGCCCGGTTGGCCGCCCGAAGAGGGGATCTCCCCGACCGCTGGTTGCGACAGTTGCCCAGAGAGTGGCAGCTCCGTTGGCTGGATGGGCCTGTCCAGGTGCAGGACGCCTCCAGGGCCTCCTCGGAACGCCCCGCGTTGGTCCAGCTGGGAGATGGCTGGGCAAGCGCTCTGCCCCGAGCCACCTGGGAACCCTTTGGCCATGAGGAGATCCTCAGCCGTCTGGATGCCAGTGCCGCTCGTGCCAGCCGTCTCTTTGGGGGCGCGGAGCAACCCCCCCTGGCTTTCCCCTGGAGCGCCAATCCCTGGCTCCTGGTCTTGCGCGAGAGACCTGATCTGGCGAGGCGGGCCTCCGTCGGCTGGGATCTCCTTCTGGATCCCAGTTTGAGCGGCAAGGTGGTGCTTCCTTCCAGCCCGCGGGTGGTGATGGCCCTTGTGGAGCAGGATCCCCAGCGGTTGTGCCGGCTGCGGCGGCAAGCGCTTGCCCAGGACGATCGCCATGGTCTCAATCTTCTGCTCAGCGGCCCCGCCGAAGCGGCTGTGCTCCCCCGGCAGCAGGTGGTGCCCCTGCTCCGCCGCGATCCCCGTCTTGCGGTGCTCCTGCCTGCCCAGGGGTCTCCTTTGGCCTGGTCGATGCTGTTGAGGCCCGCAGGATCGTCCTTCAGCCCCCCGGCCGAGTGGTTGGAGGCGCTTCTGCAGCCGCCCCTGCTGCCGCGGGTGCTTGCCGCTGGTTGGGTTCCGCCCCTTCCCCGCGCCTCCTTGGATGCGGCCTTGCAGGGCTTCCCCCCTGCTGTGGCACGCCTGTTGTTGCCCCCTGAGGCTGTGTTGCAGCGCTGCAAAGAGCTTCCACCGCTGCAGAGCCAGGCACGGAACCAGCTTCAGGAGCTCTGGAACAGCACCACCCCCTGCCAGAGGGCTACGTCCGTTCTTGCGGGCTAGCCCCAGAGGCGTCGCCGGGGCGCCGCCGCCAGGCGGCGGTGACAATCTTCCAGAAGCTCAGGGATGGGCAACTGAAAGGGGCACCGGGGGAGACAGGCGCCACAGCGCTCACAGGCCTGGGCATTCACCTGCTCCCACCAATGACCTGCCTGACCGATCAAGTTGTAGCGCTCTCGGGAAAACGCTTCCATGCCATGGCCGACGGCCAGCTGCCGCAGCCGCAACAGGCTAGGGATGGGCACCTCTTGGGGACAGGGGAGGCAGGCCTGACATTGGCCGCACCATTGCTGGCCCAGCCGTTCCTTGCCGCGGGCGTGGAGACGTTGCAGGGCGCTCTCCTCTTCCGGGCTCAGGGGCTGGTCGGCGAAGGCAAGGGTTCCGGCCAGATCGAGATCGGCGGGAGTAGCGGCGCCCACCGTCAGGGTGCTGATGCCCTGGGCCAGGAGAAAGCGATAGGCCAGCTGGAGCGGAGACCAGGGCGCGCAGTCCTCTTGCAGCATGGGAGGGGGATCTTGGAGCCGCCCCCCCTTGTCGGCTGGGGAAATCGCCATCACTCCCAAACCCGCCTCTCGGGCCTCCTGGGCGAGGGGCAGACGGGAGGGATCAAAGAGGTGCAGATGGAGGCTGCAAAACCGAAACTGTCCGCTGTCCAGGGCTCTCGCGATCAGGTCGTTGGCCCCATGGCTGCTGAAGCCCACTTGCCCCACCACCCCTTCGCCCAGGGCGCGGGCGCAGAGCTCGGCACCTGGCCCATCGAGGGCCCAGCGCAGGTGGTCTTCGGTGTTCAGGCCATGGAGGGCCAGGTTGTCGAGTTGGTCGATGCCAAGCCGCTGGAGGATGCCCTGCAGTTGGTTCCAGGCTGTGGTGGCGTCGAAGGACGGCAGGATCTTGCTGGTGATCACCAGCTCGGCCCGCTCTGTCGGGTGGGTTCTGGCGAGGGCGGCCAGGGCGGCTCCGAGATGGCGCTCCGCTGGGCCGTAGGCCGGGGCTGTCTCAATGTGGTTGATGCCGGCGGCCACGGCTTTGCGCAGCACGGCCTCCATGGCCATGGGCGTCTCCAGGGCCCGCATGGTGCCAAGGGTGAACAGGGAAACCGCGCGTCCCCCTCCGAAGGGCCGCCTGAGGCCACGGGGAGCGTCGAAGCCCTCAGGTTCAGAGGGTGCTATCCCCATCATCCGGTGCGCCAGGAGCCTCGTCGGTTGGCTCGCCATGGGATCCCGTCTCCTCGCCTTTGGCTTCGGCATCGCTTGCGGTCCCCTCGGGTGCCGCTTTGTGAAGGTGGCGGATCAGCTCAGCCGGGCTGGTGCGGTCGAGAAATTTGCGGAAATCCTCCTGATCTTCCGCGTCAGCTTCCGCATCCACCGGAATCGAGGCATCGGCC
>JBIIJA010000353.1:0-3030 GCA_044234195.1 Cyanobium sp.
TCCCCTGCCTCGTTGCTGAGTTTGAGCACGGCCCGAAAGGTGTTGTCTTCAATCGCATGCACCACCACCCGCTCCAGCCGCAAGCCCGCCAGGTTGAGGAGTTGGGCCATCAGGTCGTGGGTGAGGGGCCGTGGGGGCCGCTCGCGGTTCATCCCCGCCAGGATGTTTTGGGCCTGGGCCTGGTCGATCCAGATGGGCACCTGCCGGCGGCCGGAAGGGTCCCGCAGGAGCACGATCGGGCTGCGGCTGGCGGCATCGAGAGCAATGCCTGCGACTTGCATTTCCACCATGGTGTGTGTGCTCCTGGGTGTGTCTGCTCGGCAACAGCCCCTGGCCGTTGTTTGATTATGACGAGCAAGCCGCACCATCAGCCTCAGGGATGTTCACAGGATTGGTTCAGGCCATCGGCCGTCTGGAACCGAGTTCCCATGGGATCTGGGTCCGTGGAGCTTTGGAGGGGCTGGGATCGATGGCCCTGGGGGACAGCATTGCTGTTGATGGCGTCTGTCTGACGGTGGCGGAAATGGATGCGGCAGGGGGAGGATTTCGAGCGGATGCCAGCGAGGAGACCCTCTCCCGCACCACCCTCGGCAGGCGGGCCCAGGCCCGTGCCCTGGTGAATGTGGAACCTGCCCTGCGACTGTCCGATCGTCTCGGCGGCCATCTGGTGAGTGGACATGTGGACGGACTGGGCACAGTGCTGGACATCGAACCTTTGCCCTCCTCTTGGCGGCTGTCGGTGGCTTGGCAAGATCCCAGCTACGGCAGATATATCTGCGAAAAGGCCAGCCTCACCCTGGATGGGATCAGCCTCACGGTGGCGGGCTGCGAGGCCGGAGGGGTGAGCTTTTGGCTGGCGGTGATTCCCCACACCTGGGAGCACACCACCCTGAAGCAACGGCGGGTCGGTGATGCTGTCAATTTGGAAGTTGATCTGGTGGCGCGCTACTTGGAGCGATTGCTGCTGGATCAGGCCACAACAGAGGGCGCCACTCCAACCCAAGCCCCCCTCACGGCCCATTGGCTGGCTGACCACGGGTGGGCTAACGGGAGCGCCCATGCCTAAGCCGGTTCAACTCTTTCGCCAATCTCCTGGAGATCCCAATAGCGATGCAGGGGAAAACTCCCTGCGCATCTTCACTCTTGCGGAGGGAGTTTTGATGCTTGTTCTCGGAACGCTTGCCCTTATTTTTCCGCTGGTGGCCTCTGTGTGGGTGACCGGAGTCGTCGCCATGGTGTTTCTTGTGGCTGGCCTCATCAGCTGGATCAACACCCTCGGTCGAGCCCGTCAACTGGACGCCCTTTTCACCTTCTGGCGGCTGGTGGTCGCCACCCTGCTCCTCCTGTCGGGAGTCTGGATGGTGGGACGTCTGGCCAGTGGTCCCTCCGCCGCCGCCAGTCAGGTGGCGGCCCTGGCCCTGGGGATCGGTGTGGTGTTCCTGATCGAGGGGGCTGTCGCCACGGTGGTGTCCCTCTCAAACCGACAGGTGCGTGGCTGGGGCTGGGGGTTGGTGAATGGGCTGGTCACCCTGATGCTTGGGGTGTTCATTCTCTCCTTGAAGGCGTTCAATCTGGTTTGGGTGCTGGGGGTGCTTGTGGGGATCAGCTTTCTCTTCAGTGGGGTCGACCTGTTGACCTTCCATGCAAGCTTCCACTCCACCCCAAATCGCCATAACTCCTGATCGGGGCTGCGTTCTCCGCGCTCCAGAGTGGCCTCCTATTTCTTTGCAGATTCCAGCGGTAAAAGCCAGATGGAGCCCGTTTCCTTGTGCAGCTCGATGCGGAATTCCTGGCCAGGTTCTAATCCCATCCGCCTGGTGTAGGCCTGGCCGATGAGAAGGTTGCCATTGCCGTGAACCCGAGTTCTGAAGTCGGCATGGCGGCCACGGCTGAGTCCACTGGTCATGGTGCTGGAAGGAAGGGCATAGCCCTTGGCGGCAACCAGCGCTCGGTAAAAACTCTTCTTCAGCACCCTCCCACTGGGTCCCACGTAGCCACAGGCACGGGCGATCTGGTCTTCCGGGCGATTGCTTAGGGAGCGTGCTTTGTCGAGGAGTTCTTTTCCCTCCAGGGGGCTGGAGGCTGATTGGGTGTGGAGATCAGGCGCCGGGCTGGTGGTTTGGTGGCCCTTGTTGGTGGTTTGGGCCGAGCCAGATGGGCGGGCTGAACCTTTGTTCACAGCCATCCGCGGAAACGAACACTTCTACTTTGATTTTGCACTCGCGGGGTGTTTTCCGCAAGGAAAGCATCCAATCCGAAAGAAACAGTCCAGGGGAGAGGAGATGGTCAGAGGAGATAAAGCAGGCCGTAGAGCACGACCCAGATGCCATCGACGAAGTGCCAGTAAAGTTCGGCGGCTTCCAGGCCAAATGGCTCAGAGGGAGAAACCGTTCCCTTCGGCCCCACCTGCAGAAGCACGACAAGAATGCAGATCACCCCAAGGGTGACATGCAGACCGTGGAAACCTGTGAGGGCGTAGAAGGTGCTGGCAAAAAGATTGTCCGTCAGGCCGAAGGGAAGGTGGAAGTACTCCACCATCTGGCCAACCAGGAAGGCGATGCCCAAGGCTGCCGTGAGCAGCAGCCAGAGCCGGCATGGCTGAGGGCGACCTGCCAGGAGCTCGCGACCTGCCCGATGGAAGGTGAAGCTGCTGAAGATCAGCAGGGCCGTGTTGAGGGTGGGAAGGAGAAGCTCGAGCTCATAGTTGGAGCCACTGGGGAGGGGGTTGACGGCACGGAAGGTCAAATAAGCGGCAAAAAAGCCGGCAAAGGTCATACCATCGGCCACCAAAAAGGTGGCGAGTCCAAAGAGCCTGGCATCCGTGTGGCCATCTCCTGAAGGGTGGACTGGAATCTCTGCCAGGGCAGTTGTTTGTGTGTCGCCGGGTGCGGTGGTCGCCAGGGTGTCCATGATGCGGATTGTGGGGGGAAGCGTTTTGTCGTCCTAAAGCTCAGCTTCAGTGAAGGGGAGCGGCTTCAACTTCCCTTCCATAGGTCTCTGCCTGTGGCCAACTCCACAGGCAAGGTGGAC
>JBIIJA010000164.1:0-5394 GCA_044234195.1 Cyanobium sp.
CGGATGATTTCACGATTAGCGGCCGTGCCATCCAGCCTCCCGGAGACTCCTAAGGAGCCTCTGCCGGTCGTCCTCCCCCTTGCTGCAGATTCACCCCTGACTCAGCCACCTGCGCTCAAACGCCAAGGCAGACCCTCTGTCCACAGGGAGCAGGCATGAAGCGGGTCCTGTTTGTGAGTCATGACGCCAGCCGCACGGGCGCGCCCCTGATGCTGTTTTGGCTGGTGCGCTGGCTTGTGGCCCATCAGGCCGTGGATGCCCGTGTGGCGATCCTCCGGGATGGGCCGTTGCGGGACGACTTCGAAGCCCTCTGCCCCACGGAAACCTGGCATCCTTTCCAGCCCACACCATGGCAGAAACGGCTGGCGGCCAAGCTCACCAGGCGCCCCCTCGCGGTCGACCCCGACGCCTGGCTGGCGGAGATGGTGGAGCGGCTTCAACCTGAGGTGCTGTATCTCAACACCCTTGTGCTGGGCTACGCCCTTGGACGACTTCGGCCAGAAAGTACCCCCCCAGCTGTTGTGAGCCATGTGCACGAGCTGGAACCCAGCCTGGTGATGCTCTCGACGCCTGAGCTGGTGCAGCGCCAGCTGGCCCTCTCCACCTTGGTCATTGCCTGTGCGGAACCGGTGCGCGCCTCTCTGTTGGCCAACCATCAGGTCCCAGCCGAGCGCTGTGCCCTGTTGCCGGTGGGGTTTCCGTTGGCGCTGGCCCAGCCCCTTGATGCCACGACGTTCGACCCCCAGAGCAAGCGTGTGGTGGACACCCTGGCGAAGGAGAGGGCCAAGGGCTCGTTTCTGTTTGGTTTTTTGGGGTCGCCCCTCTCCCGCAAGGGCGTGGATCTGTTCCCCTTGCTGCTGCGGGAATGCGCCAGGCTCTTTGGCGATCTCCCTTTTCTAGGTGTGTGGGTGGGATGCGGCGAGGGCTCGGCGGCCCACGCGAGCCTCCTCTGGGATCTTCGCCAGCTGGGCCTTGAGGATCGAGCTCTCGTGCTGCCCGGGCTGCCAAAAGGCTCCGCCGCGATCGGCCAACTGGATGTCTTCACCCTGCTCTCACGGGAAGATCCCTTCCCGATCGTGGTGTTGGAAGCTGGCGCCCAGGGCATCCCCACCATTTGCTTCCAAGGCTCGGGGGGCATTCCCGATCTGGCGAAGCGAGAGGCCGTGGTGGCCGTGCCCTATCTGGATCTCCAGGTCTACGCCAGGGAGTTGCACCGTTTCGCTCTCCACCCTGAGGAGCGCAGCAGGATCGGTGAGCGCTGTCGGGAGATCGTGTTGGCTGAGCACACGGTGGAGGGTCTGGCCCCCCAGCTGGCGCGTCTGATCGCCCAAGCTTGAGGCCTGGACGCGAAGGTGAGGGCCTGAAACCTCCTCAATTTGGGGGATCCGACTTCAGGAGCCCTCAAATGTCAAGGAGGCGGAGTTCACGCAGTAGCGCAAGCCGGTGGGAGCAGGACCGTCCTTGAAGACATGGCCCAGGTGGGCGTCGCACGTCGCACAGCGGATTTCGGTGCGCACCATGCCGTGGCTGACGTCGCTGTGGGTGGTAATGGCTTCGCTGTTCACCCCTTCCCAGAAGCTGGGCCATCCAGTGCCGGAATCGAATTTGGCGGCCGAGTGAAAGAGATCCGCTCCGCAGCACACACAGCGGTAGGTGCCGTTCCCCTTGTGATCCCAGTAGGCCCCAGTAAAGGCGCGCTCCGTTCCCCCCTGCCGGGTGACGCGGTACTGCTCCTCGGTGAGGCTCTGGCGCCAGGCCTTCTCCTGCTCTTCGGGGTTGCAGATGTTGGGGCCAGCCTCGTGGGAGGTGGACGGGTTGTGAGTGGTCATGGGGAAAGGCTTCTAAGGGTGAAAACAGCTTGTGGGCGGGAGGAGCTTGCGGGGGAAAACAGCTTGCGGGTGCGTTTCTGGGGACGAGCGGGCTTCTTAGCTGTGCTCCCGGAGGAATTGAATCGCCCCCTCCAGCTCTTCGGCGAAGCGATCAATCTCCTCGGGGGTGGTGGTGAATCCGAGGCTGGCCCGTGCCGTGGCTGAAAGGCCGTAATGCCGATGCAGGGGTTGGGTGCAGTGGTGGCCGCTGCGAATGCAGATGCCTGCGGAATCCAGCAGGGCGGCAAGATCGTGGGCGTGCAGACCCTGAACGCTGAAGGCTGCCAGGGCACCACGGTGAGGCTGCTGCTCGGGCGTGGGGCCCAGGATCCGCACCCCTTCGATCGCCTGAAGGCGTTGGAACAGCTGCCGAGTGAGCTGCTGTTCCCAAGCGTGGATTCGCTCCAGTCCCAGGCTTTGCAGGTAGTCGATGGCGGCGCCCATGCCGATGGCCTCACCGATGGCGGGAGTGCCTGCCTCGAATTTGTGGGGCAGCTCAGCCCAGGTGCTGTGGTCGAGGTAGACCTCTTGAATCATTTCCCCCCCACCGAGGAATGGGGGCATGGCCTCCAGGAGGCTTTCCCGAGCCCAGAGGAAGCCGATGCCGGTGGGGCCGCAGATCTTGTGGGAAGACCCCACCAAAAAATCGCAGCCCAGCTCAGCCACGTTCACGGGCTGGTGGGGCAGGCTCTGGCAGGCATCCACCAGGAGGAGCGCCCCTGCGGCCCGCACCGCTGGGGCCAGCTGGGCGATGGGGTTGAAACAGCCCAGGGTGTTGCTCACGTGCACCAGGCTCACGAGTCGGGTGCGCCCATTGAGCTTGGCGTGAAAATCCTCCAGATCAAGCTCGCCGGTTGGGCTCAGGCCCACGTGGCGTAGCACGCATCCTGTGCGTTGGGCCAGTTGCTGCCAGGGCACCAGATTGCTGTGGTGCTCCATCAGGGAGAGCAGCACCTCGTCACCCGGGCACAGGTTGTGGTCTCCCCAGCTGCGGGCCACCAGATTGATGGCTTCGCTGGCATTGCGGGTGTAGACGATTTCTTGGGGACGACGGGCGCCCACAAAACGGGCCACCTTTTCCCGAGCCCCCTCGAAGCCCTCGGTGGCCCTGGTGCTCAGCTGGTGGGCCCCGCGATGCACATTGGCGTTGTCGTGGCTGTAGTAATGCTGGAGGGCTTCCAGCACCTGGCGCGGCTTCTGGCTGGTGGCGGCGTAGTCGAGATAGATCAGGGGCTGCCCGAGGCAAGCGGTTTGATCCAGGAGGGGAAAATCTGGCCGGGTCAGGGCAGCGAGATTCTCCGGTGGGGCAGCGGAGAGGTTTGGGGCCGCCAGGGGGGGATTGGAGGCGAGGGTCATGGTCGGGGCCCCTCTGTGAACATGGTGGCCAGGGGGTTCCAGTCCTGGGCGGGCTGAGGCAGCTGGCTCACAACCTCCTGGCAAAAGCTCCGCAGGAGCAATTTGGCGGCCTGGGCGGCTTCGATGCCCCGACTCTGCAGATAGAAGAGTTCGTTTTGCTGTAGCCGGCTGATGGTGGCTCCATGGCGGCAGCGCACATCATCGGCCACGATTTCCAGTTCTGGCTTGGTGTCGATCCTGGCTCGCTCGGAGAGCAGGAGGCTACGGCTGAGCTGGGAGGCATCGGTGCGCTGGGCTGTTTGGGGCACCTGGATGCATCCGTTGAACACACTGTGGCCCTCCCCCTCGGCGACCACCTTGTGCACCTGATCCAGCTTTCCTTCGGGGCCTGCAAAGCGCACCCGACTGTGGGTGTCGGCGATTTGTCTGTCGCGTACCCAATGCAGACCGCGCAATTGGGTGGTGGCTTGGCCTGCGCGCTGGAGGATCACGGGTTCCTGCCGTGCCAGTCCCCAGCCGGAGCACAGGCTGGTGTGGGCATAGTGGCTTCCGGGAGATTGGCTCACCGCTGTGACCGCCAAGAGGGCACTGCTGGCGCCGCCGTGGGCCAGGAGCCCATGGCGCAGGGTGGCCTTGCGCTTCAGCTGCACCTCCAGAACGACGCTAGTGAGGCTGGGGCCGCTGGCCCGATGCACCTGGAGCAGATCGAGGGACGCGCCCTCCTCCAGCACCAGAAGGAGCCGGTGGGGTTGCACCCCGGCCCGCTCTTCACCGTTGCTCACCAGTTCCAGGCAGGTGCTCACCCCCGGGCGAATTCGTAAGGCGAGGACGTCCTGGGCAATGGCGCTGGTCAGGGCAACGGTCCAGTAGGGGGCCGTTCCTGTAGCGGCGAGGGCCTCCCCCAGATGGGCTTCGAGGTCTGCCCCTTCCAGAGGTTCGATGCCCTCCGGCCAAAGAAGCTGGCTGTCAGACGACCAGCTTTCTAAGGGAAGCCGCCAGGTGTGGGGGGCTGCGGCCAGCGAAGAAGGGTCATGGGTTGGGGCTGCGGGAATGGGCCGCGGCGGGATTTGGGTGAGGCAGGAAAGATCGGTGAACCGCCAAGCTTCCTCCTGCTTCCCAGGGAGCCCGGCAGCCTCCAGGGCAAGCCTGGCGGCGTGGCGCTCGCTGAGCTGGGGGTCGTTTGGGTTGGCTTGCGGTGGCGGGAACGCCTCCAGCAGGGCCTGCATCCAGGTGGATCCCGGATGGGCAGAGGAACGGCTGGGGAGGGGGGAGAGGGTTGGCATCAGCTGATCTCCACCGGGGTGGGGGCCTGGAGCTCCGCCAGTTCCCCATCCACCCAGTCGTAACCGCGGCTTTCCAGCTCAAGGGCGAGGTCTTTGCCGCCGGTGCGCAGGATGCGCCCCGCGGCCATCACGTGCACGAAGTCGGGCGTGATGGCATCCAGAAGGCGTTGGTAGTGGGTGATCAGGAGGGTGGCGTTGTTGGGCCCAGCCAACTGCGATACCCCACCAGCGACAATCCGGAGCGCATCGATGTCGAGGCCGGAATCGGTTTCATCGAGGATGGCCACCTGGGGGCTGAGCAGGGCCATCTGCAGGATCTCGTTGCGCTTCTTTTCGCCTCCGGAAAAGCCCTCATTCACGCTGCGATCCAGGAAGGCCGGATCCATTTGCACCACCTGCAGCCGTTCCCGCACCAAGTCCTCGAAACTAAAGGTGTCGAGCTCCTCCTCCCCCAAGTGCTGGCGCCTTGCATTGGTGGCCACCCGCAGGAATTCCAAATTGCTAACCCCGGGGATCTCCACGGGATATTGGAAGCCAAGAAAAAGGCCCTTTCGCGCCCGCTCTTCAGGGGAGAGGGTGAGCAAATCTTCTCCTTCAAAGCGCACGGTTCCCGCTGTGACGGTGTAAGCCGGGTGGCCGGCCAGGATCTTGGAAAGGGTGCTTTTGCCGCTGCCGTTCCGGCCCATCAGCGCGTGAATCTCTCCGGCCCGGATGGTGAGGTTGACACCATGAAGAATGGGTTGCTCGTCGATCCGGGCGTGGAGATCCTTGATCTCAAGAAGGATGGGGGCATCGGGGCGGATCACGGCAGTCTCAGTGGGGCTGGAGGGGAAAAGGGAGTGGAGAAGGGGGGCTCAACCAACAGAACCTTCTAGCTTCAGCGCCAG
>JBIIJA010000060.1:0-8972 GCA_044234195.1 Cyanobium sp.
TCCAGCAGCAGCCTGGCCAGTGGTTCACCTTTGAGGTCTCCCTCCCCCATCACGGCATAGCGACCCGGCCGGGGGGCGGCGCAGGTGGCCTCCGCCGGATTGGCCGTGGCCCGTGGCGCACTGAGGGCAGGCCCCAGGCCCACGAGGAGCATCAGGGCCAACCTGCGGCTGGAGCGTCGCCAGTGGGAAGGGAGGGAAAAGAACGTCACAGGGGGCTTGGGAAGGGGCATCGGGGTGAAAAGGGTCTTGCCAGAGATAGCCAGAGCTGGGCCCCTTGAGCCCAGGGTTTCGCAGATGTTCAGAACACCTCCATGGTTTGCCGGGCGGGCTCTGGGGCGGGGAAGCTTTGCTGGCGGCGCTGGGATTCGCCGCAACGGGCTGGCGTGGGAAAGATTTTGCCGGGGTTGGCCAGGCCCTTCGGATCGAAGGCTTGCCGCACCAGTTGCATGGTGGCCAGATCCTCGGGGCTGAACATCCAGTCGAGGTAGCAGCGCTTGTCGTTCCCCACCCCGTGTTCGCCGGTGATGCTGCCGCCGGCCTCAAGGCAGAGCTGCAGGATATCCGCGCCGAGGGCCTGCACCCGCTCGGCGACGCCGTCGTCCTGGGCCCGATAGAGGATCAGGGGGTGGAGATTGCCATCGCCAGCGTGAAACACATTGGCCACGGGCAGCTCGTAGCGCCGGCTGAGCTCTTCGATGGCCCCAAGCACCTTGGGCAGGGCGCTGCGGGGCACCACCCCATCTTGCACGTAGTAGGTGGGCGTGATGCGGCCCACGGCGGCGAAGGCCGACTTGCGGCCTTTCCACAGCAGGGCGCAATCCGCCGGGTCGGTGGCGCGGCGAATGGTGCGGGCGCCGGCTTGGCGGCAAAGGCCATCGGCGATCTCCATGGCTGCGATCACCTCCTGCTCCTGGCCATCCAGCTCGATCAACAACACCGCCACGGCATCCTCGGGATATTCCTTGCGACCAAAAAGATCGTTCACCGCGTTGAGGGTGAAGTTGTCCATGATCTCCATGCCCGCCGGCTGCACGCCAGCGGCGGTCACCAGGCGCACGGCCTCACCGGCACTCTCCATGCTGGTGAAATCCGCCAGGAGCACCGCCACGCTCTGGGGGGAGCGCAGCAGCCGCAGGGTGATGGCCGTGGCGATGCCCAAGGTGCCCTCGCTGCCAATGAACACGCCGCGCAGGTCGAGTTCCGGGGTTTCGGCCAAGCCACTGCCCAGGCGGGTGAGGGTGCCATCGGGGAGCACCACCTCCATCTCAAGCACGTGGTTGCTGGTGACGCCGTACTTCAGGCAGTGCACGCCGCCGGAGTTTTCCGCCACATTGCCGCCGATGCTGCACACCACCTGACTGGAGGGATCAGGGGCGTAGTAGAAGCCTTCTCCCGCCACGGCCCGGGTCACCCAGCTGTTGATCACCCCGGGCTGCACGGTGATGCGGCGGTTGGCCAGATCCAGATCCAGGATCGAGCGCATGCGGCTGGTGGCAATCACCAGGGCCGGCTCTTCACTCACGGCCCCGCCCGAGAGGCCGGTGCCACTGCCGCGGGCCACAAAGGGCACCCCCTCTCGGTGACAAAGGGACACAAGGGCCACCACCTGCTCGGTGGTCTCCGGAAGCACCACCAGGGGGGGCTGCCAACGATGGAGGGTGAGACCATCGCTGTCGTAAGTGAGAAGCTCCTGCTTAGCGGCCACAACGGCGCGGGCCGGCAGGATCTGGCGGCAGGCACTGGCCAGCGTTTCCCAGTTCATGGAATTGGGTGAGATGGTGAGGATGGCTTGAACACGCAGCACGACATTAATTGCAAGATCTTAGGGAGGGAACGAGCCCTCCAAACAGAGCCCTCTAGACAGAGGAGACCTGGTTGATAAAAAATCGCCCAGAGTTTATCGTCAGAAAACTGATAGGCATCCATTCAATGATCTTTGGCGAAGGAGTCAAGGGCTCACGGAGAAGCATCTAAACGAGCGTCGACCTTTAATTTTACAGTTTTTTTATCTTCTCAGGTTGCGTTCTGATAGGGCGTGCGGGGTAAAATTTAAAAACTATTCTAGGAAAAACAAAAAATGCAACTATCGGTCCTTCTGCCGACATGCAACCGACCGCAAATGCTGAAAACAGCCCTTACCTCCATTGAGGCACAATCAGCAAGAGCCAATATACAAACTGTCGTTGTTGTTGAAAATGGGGGAAATAAAGAGTCTGAATTAATATGCAAAACGTTTTCCTCTCTCCCCATTGTTTACGTCTATAGAGAGACGCCTGCCACTCCAGGATATGGACATATCCGCTTCTGCATGCAGTACATCAAAACGGATTACTTTGCATTTCTATGTGATGACGACTGGTGGAGCGACACCCATCTAGAGAGAGGCATCCAATCTTTCAGCGAGGGAGATGATGTGGTGGCAAGCTATGCAGCATGTGGATGGATTGAAGCCGAAAGCGGATTCATCACAGGCCTTTTTGCGCAATTTAACATTTGGTTTGCAGCTCTGTGTGAACCCAAGAATGACCGATGGATTTTTGGGCCAAGTCAAATGATTGTTGCAAATTTAATCTCAACTGCAGTTCATTTTTCGTCTCTGATTGTCAATCGGAATGCCTGGATGAGTGCAATAGAAATTACCCGGAATGGAAATCCATTTGACATCGATCGGCTGATATCCGTGGAGTTGAGCTTGCTAGGCAGCGTAGTAATTGATCGAACACCCAGCGCCTACATTCGCAGACACCCTGGACAGGAGGGGGTCAGACTCACTAACAATAACTCTGGCAGCATTTGGTTTAAAGACACAACCAAACTGTTGCTTTTGCGTGCCCAAGAAAACAGCATTAATCTAACGAAACTATTCTATCTTTCCATGCAGAAGAAGAAGGTTTCCATGGATACTTTACGCTCGTTTGGAGTTCTGGGCTCTATTGATTACCTCTGTGAGCAAGGAATTTTGCCAGACGATACCCCACTCCCGTTCTTGCCAACGTCCTGGCAACTCCCAGCGCGAGAGATGAATCACCCATTGTCATTGCCAAAGAACAATATCTTGAAACTGAATGTTGGTTGCGGGAGCTCCTTTCACGAGGATTGGATTAATCTTGATATTGCCCCGAGGCATCCAAGCATTATCCAACATGATTTGAAGCAGCCCTTGCCATTTGCAAACAATACTTTTCATGTCGTTTACAACTCCCATGTGTTAGAACACTTGCCACGGCGGGATGGAAAATTCTTCATCAGGGAATGCTTTCGCGTCTTACAGCCAAATGGAATCTTGCGCGTCGTCGTCCCAGATCTTGAAACAATAGCAAAATTATATCTTACGTATTTGGAGGGCTCTGAGAAGGGCGATCCAACCGCAATGAAACGCTATGAATGGATCATTCTAGAGCTGCTCGATCAAATGGTGCGCGAGAGAAAGGGAGGGGATATGTTGCGGTATTTCAAGCAAAATCCCATGCCTGCTGAGGACTTTGTCCTTCAGCGGCTGGGTCAGGAATTGCGCCAAACACTCCGCTACCTTCGGTCTCAACCAAACGCTAACGATGAAGCCTCTCTCCTGGTCGGAGAGAGTGTGAAGGGAGAACTGCACAAGTGGATGTATGATCGGCATTCCCTTCGATGCCTTTTGGAATCTGAAGGGTTTAGAAACGTTCGGGTTGTTCAGGCTTGGCAATCAGAAATCCCTAAGTTTGCTTCCTATTACCTTGACTGCGTACCAGATGGATCCGTACGAAAGGCTGATTCACTCTTTATGGAAGCAGTCAAGCCATGATCATGATGAATCGACCACTCCGTATTGCCTTTGTCAATACATTTGATGTTCGGGGTGGAGCAGCCCGCGCAATGTGGCGTCTTCACCAGGGATTGCGAAGGATAGGGGTCGAAAGCACAGTGCTTTGCCTAAGCAAAACAAGTGATGATCCATATTGCATGAAAATAAATGAACCTCGCTCCAAGGAAGCAAAAGAGTGGATGCAGGCTTGGGAAGCAGATCAACAGTATGTCAGGTCCAATCTTGTTCCTCCCTATCCTTATTTCACCTTACCCGTTCCTGGATATGATTTAGCGCAACATCCAGTCGTTCAAAATGCAGATATTATTCATCTTCATTGGGTTGCCGGACTGGCTTCACCGGATTCCATCCAAAGTTTACAAATGCTTGGCAAACCAATCGTATGGACTCTTCACGATCAGCGACCTTTCACCGGTGGATGTCATTACTCGAATGGCTGTAGTCGTTATGAAACTGACTGCAAAGATTGTCCAGTCCTACAACCATCCTGCAACCATATTCCCAGTTCAATTCTTGAGTATAGCCTAGCCAAATACGATCCATCAAAACTCACCGTCGTCTCGCCGAGCTCTTGGCTTGCCTCCTGCGCGGCACGGAGCAGGGCGTTCAGCAGGAGCCGCATTGAAACGATTCCCTATGGATTGGATCCAACAATTTTTCGCCCTATTCCTAAACTCATTGCCCATCATCAGCTTGGCCTTGCTACAGGCCCACTTAATTTTCTTATTGGCTCTGACAATCTTAAGGATCCGAGGAAAGGCATAACCACAATCATAAGGGCTCTCCAGTTGCTTATTAAGGATGAAAATTGCTCTGTGTTTTTTAAAGAAGGAAAAGTACGCGTGCTCACCTTTGGCAGGTCAGGAGAGATGTTTCATCAATTCCAGTGGGCCAAGGATCTTGGAGTCTTCACTAACGAAGAAAAATTAAGCCATGTATATTCTGCCGGTGATGTATTCATCTGCGCAACCAATGAGGACAATCTCCCAAGCACAATTCTGGAAGCAATGAGCTGTCAAACTCCAGTGGTTGGCACGAAAGTTGGCGGCATACCCGACATGGTTACGGATCAAGAAAATGGCTGGTTAATTGAGACCGGTGACGCTGCAGGATTGGCAAGCTTACTTTCAAGGATTATAATTAATCGCAACCTTCTCTCAGGGAAGGGGGAACTCGCTCGATCTGCTGTGGTCAACAATTTTAATTTGGATCTCCAAGCGAAGAGGTACGAAGATTTATATCAAACTCTTTTGAGAAATCAAGTGCTGACACCGCAAAAATGAATTTGTCTGCATTGCAATCAGCGGAGATTGTTTGGCTCTACCAACACATACCAATCCTCCCAACGCGAGAGCGATGGCAACAACGTGCAGTAGCCATGGGCCGTTAACAGGCCATAAATGGCTTCTCGTTGCTGCTGGTTGGCCCCGCAATTGACGGTGATGATCTGGAACGTGTGGCTGGTCCACTTCAAACCGCTCAAGATCGCCCACTCCGCTCCGCCCGTATCCAGCGACAGATAGCCGATGTGCTCGGGGGCCCCCTGTTCTGCCAGCAGCTCAGGGAGGCTCAGGGTGGGCACGCTGTAGGTGAGGGTGTGGTGCCTGCGGATGGGCTCGCGCCAATCCCCTGTGACCGCAAAGCGCTCCAGGCTGGAGAGACCAGGGCTGGAATGGAGAAACGCCTCCGATGGCGCCTGGGTTTCCAAAAAAGGAGCCGTCTCGGCGGCTCCCTCTGCCACCGCGCGCCGATCTAAAGGGGAGGAGCGATGGGCCTCCAGGGCCTGGTGCCAGCAACGAGCCGGCTCCACCAGAAGCCCTCGCCAGCCAAGGCGGGTTTCGAGCAGATAGGTGTTGTTGTGGGTGAGGCCATCGCCAGCGCCGATATCCACGAAATAGGGGGGGATGGGCCGCTCAACGCCGCAGCTTGCAACAAACAAATCCTGGGCGAGCTGGGAGCGCGAGTGGGGCATGAGCAGGGCCAGGGCTTCTTTCTGCCTGTGGTTCAAGGTGATCCACAGAGCCAATTTTGGCTTCACAGTTGACGTTGCCGCTTCATGAAGCGAGGCATCTACCGCATCTGGATCCAGCTTCAGCGCGCAACCGGACGACTGCTCCATGGGCAGGGCCTTGCTCTCCTCTCCGTCTTCGGCCTGCTGGGAAGGCGCCACCAGGCCTTCCCCCACCTCCGCCAAAACCTCCGGGCGCCCAGGGGCCAACCAGCGGGAGGTGGGGGGATTGGGATCACAAAAGCGGTTGGTGGCCAAATCAAATTGCAAAGGCAGCAGATCCTCCGCACCAGCGGAGGCTGGCAGAGCCTCCACGTCCAAGGCAGTGAGGGTGTGGGCCCGGAGGGGCAGCAAGGCACCGTGCTCTTGCCGGTAGGCCTGCGGCAGGGCCCGCAGCTCCCGCTCCAAAAGGCCGTGCACCTCCTGGAGGTAGGCCTCCCGCTGGCTCACGCCTCGCTGGCCATCCCGGCGGCGAAAGGCGCCCACTTGAATGGGCAAGGTGTAGAGCCGGGCCCGGCGGAAAAAGCGCAGCCACAACTCAAAATCGCAAGCCAAACGAATGCTGCGATCCAGCCCCCCCCCGGCCGCGTCCCAGAGGGTGCGGCTCCAAAAGGTGGATTCCTGCTGAATCCACTGGTAATCCCCCAGCAGACAGCGCAGGCGTGTGAAGGGTCGACTATTGGCGACAAAAGCCAGGAAGCCTTCCTCCCCGATCACAGTGGTCATCCCTGTGGCCCAATGGATGTAGGGAAACTCAGTGAACAGCCGTGCCATGGCCCATAGGGAGCGGGGCAACAGCACGTCGTCACTGTTGATCCAGCCCATGATCGCGCCCTCGCTGCCAGCGAAGCCTTTCATCAGGGCATCGGCATGACCCCGATCGGGTTCAATGATAAGGCGAGCCAGGTGCGGGCGATAGCGCTCCAAGATCTTCAGGCTGTCGTCCGTGCTGCCCCCATCCACCACGATGTATTCAAGGTTGGGGTAGCCCTGGCTGAGCACCGAGAGCAGGGTCTGTTCCAGATAGCGGCCCTGGTTGAGATTGGGCGTGACCAGTGTGATGCGGGGCAGGAAAGGCATGAACATTCAAGGCAAAGGAGTGTGGTCACACACCCAGATTCAAGAAACTTCCAGAATTTCTATATAGAAGTCGAGCGATCAGACACACCCTACCGATCATGGCCAACTGGCTCGTTGGCTCTCTCGCAAGTTAGCCATATCACATATCTTTTAGGCCCTACCGTTTCTCACTGAAACACTCAAAACGGGCCAGTCAAGCCATGCATCGAGGCCTTGGGCCCGAGCCCCAGCCGCCAGCCGCCAGCCGCCAGCCGCCAGCCGGAGCCTCCCGGTTCACCGGCAGATCCGACACCTAGCTGCGAATCTCCAGGGTCGTCGCCAAGTGAACGGCACCACCCGCCGTAGATCCTTCCTCCAATACCCCCGTGACGTCCGAGCCCTCAGCGAAGGCCATGGCCCCCGTGGCAACTCCGTAACGAGCGGCCCCTTCCAAAGGCGATGGAGCCACAGGTGCGTCAGGATGGGCAACGCCCCCGGCCCTGCCAGGGCCTGAACACCCTCCCACCGCGGATCCAGCCTTGACTTCGGCTCCCGTTTCGGGCAGCGCGACCCACGCGCTGCACCACACCACCCGTTCCCAGGAGATCTTCACCGCTGCCCAGAAGCTCATGCCAGGCGGCGTGAGCTCGCCGGTGCGGGCCTTCAAGTCGGTCGGCGGCCAACCGATCGTGTTTGACCGGGTGAAAGGGGCCTACGCCTGGGATGTGGATGGCAACCGCTACATCGATTACGTGGGCAGTTGGGGGCCCGCCATCTGCGGCCATGCCCATCCCGAAGTGATCGCCGCCCTCCACGAAGCCCTCGAAAAAGGCACCAGCTTCGGCGCCCCCTGCGAGCTGGAAAACCAGCTGGCCCAGATGGTGATCGACGCCGTGCCCTCCGTGGAGATGGTGCGGTTCGTGAACAGCGGCACCGAGGCCTGCATGGCCGTGCTTCGCCTGATGCGGGCCTTCACGGGCCGGGAAAAGGTCATCAAATTTGAGGGCTGCTACCACGGCCACGCCGACATGTTTTTGGTGAAGGCGGGCTCGGGTGTGGCCACCCTCGGCCTGCCGGATTCCCCTGGCGTCCCCCGCAGTGTCACCGCCAACACCCTCACGGCGCCCTACAACTGCCTGGAATCCGTCAAAGCCCTCTTCGCCGAACACCCAGGGGAGATCGCCGGGGTGATCCTTGAACCGGTGGTGGGCAACGCGGGCTTCATCACTCCCGAACCCGGCTTCCTGGAAGGCCTGCGGGAACTCACCCGCGAACACGGCTCCCTGCTGGTGTTCGATGAGGTGATGACCGGCTTCCGCATCAGCTACGGCGGCGCCCAGGCCAAATTCGGCATCACCCCCGACCTCACCACCCTCGGCAAGGTGATCGGCGGCGGCCTGCCGGTGGGGGCCTACGGGGGCCGGGCCGACATCATGGCCATGGTGGCTCCAGCCGGCCCGATGTATCAAGCCGGCACCCTCAGCGGCAACCCCCTGGCCATGACCGCCGGCATCAAAACCCTCGAACTGCTGAAACACCCCGGCACCTACGAGCGCCTGGAGGCCATCACCCAACGGCTCAGCGCCGGCCTGCAGGAGGCGGCCCGGGAGGCCGGCCTGCCGATCTGCGGGGGGGCGATCAGCGCGATGTTTGGCTTCTTCCTCTGCCCGGGCCCCGTGCGCAACTTTGAGGAGGCCAAAACCACCGATTCCGCCCGCTTCGCCAAGCTCCATCGGGCCATGCTCGAGCGTGGGGTCTACCTGGCCCCGAGTTCCTTCGAGGCGGGCTTCACCTCCCTGGCCCACAGCGATGCCGACATCGAGGCCACCCTCACGGCCTTCCGCGACGCCTTCGCCACCCTCGCCTGACCCTTCGCCACCCTGGCCTGATCCTTCCCCACCAGAGTGCCCATTGGTCTGAACCGCTACCGGGTTGCGGCGGTCCCACCCCATAGGGTCAACGGGACGAACCATCTGGCGTGTGGGGTCCGTGGAGCGGTTTTTTCTGGAGCTGGATCCCCCCGTCGACGCCATGCGGGACTGGCCCCATGTGGTGATCGTTGGCGGTGGCTTCGCTGGCCTGAAGGCCTGCCATGCGCTG